>NZ_JAALEH010000055.1:0-36051 GCF_011058195.1 Rhodococcus sp. 14C212
AGTTACGGCGGCCATAGCGGAGGGGAAACGCCCGGTCCCATTCCGAACCCGGAAGCTAAGCCCTCCAGCGCCGATGGTACTGCACCCGACAGGGTGTGGGAGAGTAGGACACCGCCGAACACCCGTTACCGGAAGCCCCCCAACCTCGTTGGGGGGCTTCCGGCATTTCCGCATGTTCCCGTCCGGCTCCCTCTTGTCCGTGCTCCGGCACAGGCGAATCATGGGATCTACGGTGGTCGCGATTGCCGGCCGTCGGGTGACGCCGACGGTGGACGGCGACGGGTCGGCCACGGAAGCCGTGGGGTGCGGGCTTGTCCCGTACGTGGAGGCGATAGTGATGTTCATTCAGGTCTGGCAGGGGACGGTTCGCGACGAGCAGGGGCTGAAGGCCTGTCTGCAGCGGTGGACGGACGAGCTGCGCCCGAGCGCAGTGGGCTATCTGGGTAGCACGTCGGGGTTCAGCGACGACGGCACCTTCGTGTCGGTGGCGCGGTTCGAGTCGGAGGAGGCGGCCCGCCGGAACAGCGAACGTCCGGAGCAGGGCGCGTGGTGGGCCGAGGCCGAGCAGTGCTTCGACGGGGAGATCACCGTCCACGACTGCCGTGACGTCGAGGTGTGGATGGAAGGTGGCTCGGACACTGCAGGATTCGTACAGGTCATGGAGGGGCACTGCCCCGATCTCGGGCGGATGAAGAGCCTGCTCGCCGAGGGCCAGGACCGGGTGCATGAGCTGCGGCCCGAGATCATCGGCGGCACGCTCGCCACCTACGGCGACGACGGATACGTCGAGACGGTGTACTTCTCGTCCGAGGACGAGGCGCGCGCCCACGAACGGATGGAGATTCCCGACGATCTGCGGCCGCTTCTGGAAGAGGAGATGCGCCTACTCGGCGACGTGCACTACTACGACCTGCACGAGCCCATTCTCACCCCGAGCGGCAGGTGAGCCGGCGCAGCCGACAGTAGGGACGCCCGGGCCGTGGTGGCACGGCCCGGACCGCCCCCCAGTATCAGGGCCGCGGCCGGTGGGGCAAAGCCCGCGTGAGCCGCGGTGCCCAGCCGTGTGACGGCCAGCGCTTGAGTCCCAACCGATCCGGCGTCAGACGGGTGTCGACGAAGAGCTTCTCGAGTTCGGGATCGGCGTCGCCGAGGAAGCGGTAGAGGATGGTGCCGCCGTTGTCCTCGGTGCGGGAGGCCGCTTCCCAGCCGGTAGCCCGGTAGGCGCCGCGCACGATGTTGTCCGCCACCACCAGGATGGGCAGTCCGTCGACCCGGCGTGCCGCGGCTCCGGCCGGCCACGGACGGTCGGCGAGTCCTCGGACCTGTTCGGGAGAAGCCGATTTCGCATCCGTGATCCGGAGCACGACGCACGGGGTGGGCAGCTCGGGTGCGGCCTCCGCGGAGTACTGCCGTATCAGCTCCTCGATGGGATGGGCCACCCGGTCGGATTCCTCGGTTGCGCCGACGAGGTTGGTCAGCACGAGTTCCCCGTCGTGCGGTTCGAGCAGTCCCAGCACCGAGACCAGAGCCTGCGCGGTGAAGCCGGCGGCGTGGTCGGCGTCGACCGCCGGGGCCACCCGGTCGGCCACGACGTAGTGGCCCACGGAGTAGCCGGAGTCGTAGACGGCACGGATCCGGTGCACGGCGGCGTCGGTTTCGGGAGTCTGGGCGGGCGTTGCTTCGCCGCCGGCGGTGAGCTTGTGGTTCTCGCCGAGTGCCGTCCAGGTCAGGGCGAACAAGCGGTTTCCGCGGCCCTGTCCGACGTGCAGGACGGTGTGGTCGCGCGGATCGACGAGTGCGTACACGTAGGCACCGAGCTGTTCGACGACCGTCGCCGGCAGCGGGTCCGGGGTGGGGGTGCGGTCGTCGACGTCGGTGACGATCTCGCGCAGGACGGCGAGCCGCAAGGCGACCGGTACGGTGCCGGCGGAGCCGCCGAACAGTTCGCGATTGGCAGCGTCGACGGAGCCGAAGGCGCGTCCGGTGTGGCGGGCCAGTGCGGCGAGCGCGCGAGTGAACTCGGCGAGGCGCTGACGCGGGTCCGCGGCGGTGTCGGGCAGCTCGTTGCTGGTCAGGAACATCTGGATCTCGGGGGACTCCAGGAGGATCTGGGCGATGTTCTGAGGAACTGTCCACACGGTACGCATGAGGCGACTGTAGGCCAGTCTCTCCCGGGTAGCGGGTTGCGTGCTCAAACGCGCTGCACAACGCCGGTGGTCACCGCCCGGCAACCCCGTCTTGGTGCCGCGGACACGCGCCCGTGGTGTGACGATCGCCACGTTCGCCGTAGTCGTCGGCTACGCGAAGGGCACGATTCACGGCACCCCTGCTCCCTGGGGGTGGCTCGTCGCTTAACGTAGACACGTGAGCATCCCAGTCCCCGATGCCGCGCGGTCTGCGGCGAGCCCAGCATCGAACTGGCCCGCGATTCTGACGTGGCGGGCGTACGACGTTCCTCGGATGGAGTCGGTGCGTGTCCAACTGAGCGGCAGTCGCATCAAGGCGGCGGGCCGAATCGTCGGCGCGCAGTGCGCGGAGCACCCCGCGTTCAGCGCGTCGTACGACCTCGTGACCGACGAGAACGGTGTGACACGCCGGTTGTCGGTGCGCACGACCGTGGCCGCCGGTGAGAGGCACATGTCGATCAGCCGGTCCGAGGAGGGCATCTGGATGGTCGACAACGGCACCCAGCACCAGCGTTCGGCGTTCGGCGGGGCGCTCGACGTCGACGTCATCCTCAGTCCGTTCTTCAATGCGCTGCCGATCCGCCGCTACGGACTGCAGTCCGGCGCGGACGAACTCGAGGTGCCGGTCGTCTACGTGAACCTGCTCGATCTCGGCATCGAGGAGGCCACCCTCGTCTACAGCAGCGCCGCCGACGGCATCCACGTGTTGTCCCCGGTGTCCAGCTCCTCGGTGACGGTGGACGGCGACGGTTTCGTCGTGAACTACCCTGGTCTGGCGGGGCGGATCTAGGCCGAGCTGTCCCAGGAGAGGGGAGTGCCCTACCTGTTTCAGGAGAGGGCAGTGCCCTCCACTGCCATCGCCAGTGCGAGAGCCGTGGACTCTCCGGGGTGACTGCCGTGCCCGCCGGTCCCGGTGGTCAATCCGATCACCTGCACGCCGATGGGAAAATCCCCGCCGCCCGGAGCGGGAACCGACACCGCAGGTACGCCGAGCACGCTGAACGGGATGCACATCTGCAGCAGCGGCCCCCGGAGCGCGGCGGGGTCGCTGTCGAGTGCGGCCGATCGCAGCGGGGTAGTGACGGTGATCAGGGCGTCGAGCCCGTCGTCGCGGCGTAGCCGGCGCAGGACGTCGCGGCGCAGCCGAGCGGCCGTCCGCACGGCCCGCACGTAGTCCGTTGCCGGACGGTCCCGCTGAGCCGCGAGCAGCGACGCGGTGGCCGGCTGGTAGAGGTCCGGGTCGTTCTCGAACCAGCGCTGATGGGTTTCGTACGCCTCCGAGCCGGTGACGACGGGATACACGGCCAGCAGGTCGTCGGTTTCCGGCAACGTCACGTCCCGTACCTCGGCACCGAGATGGGCGAGCGTGCGGCAGGCGTCGTCGAGCGCGGACTCGAATGCGGCGTCGGGCACGTCCCAGATGCCGCCGCGTAGCCGTCCGACTCGCAGGCCCGAGACAGGCGTGCGCAGGTGTGCGATCCCGGGCAGCGCACCCCATGCCAGTCCGGCGTCGAGGACATCGCGCGCGAGCAGACCCACGTGGTCGAAGGTGGTGGACAGGGGGAACACCCCGTCGACCGGCAACGCGCCGCGGGTGGGCTTGAGGCCGACGACGCCGCACAGTGCCGCCGGGGTCCGCACACTGCATCCGGTGTCGGTGCCCAGCGCCAGCGGCACGATGCCCCTGGCGACGAGCGCCGCCGACCCCGAGGACGAGCCGCCGGTGATCCGGTTGGGGTCGTGCGGATGCCGGGCCGGTCCGGACGCGTTGACCAGGCCGCTCGGCCCGTACGCGAACTCGTGCAGGTGCGTCTTGGCGACCACGACGGCGCCGGCCTCGCGGAGCCGCTCGACGATCCTGGCGTCCCGTGCGGCCGGCGGTGCGTCGGCGAGGACGTTGCTGCCGCAGCGTGTCGGCATCCCGGCGACGTCGATGTTGTCCTTGACGGCGACGGCGACACCGTGCAGCGGGCCGATCCAGTTGCCGGCCGCGAGCTCGGTGTCGGCGCGAGCGGCGGACTCGAGGGCGGCGGCGTCGTTGCGGGCGGCCACGAGGTTCGACCATGGCGTGCCGTCGAGGGCGTCGAGGTCGGCCAGCACCTGCCGGACGTGGTCGGTGGCGGTCAGTTCGCCCTTCGCGAGTGCCGACGTGGTGTCGCGCAATGTCACCGCGTCCACACCTCGCCGCGGCGGCCGGCCTCGCGCAGCCGGGCGATCCAGTCGGCGTCGCCGGGGACGATGCCGGTGACGGGCCGGCGTACGCGTTGCTCGAATCGTCGCCGGGCGGCGTGACCGGCGGCGGTCAGCTCGGCGGTGCTGCCGTCGGCGAGTCGCACGCGGGCGACTCTCAGCACCTCGAGGGTCTCGTCGAGGGTCGTGAGCAGCGCCGCGGCGTTGCCTTCGCACATCGCGTCGACCAGTGCGGGTGCCGTCCCGGCGACGCGGGTGCCGTCGCGGAACGAGCCGGCGGCCAGGCCCAGCGCCAGGTCGCCTCCGGCGGCCCCGGACAGCGCCAGTGCCTCGGCGAGCAGGTGCGGCAGGTGCGAGACGCGGGCGACCGCGGCGTCGTGCTCGCCCGATTCGGCGGGCACGACGACGGAACCACAGTCGAGCGCGAGATCGGCGACCTGCGTCCACACCACGGGGTCGGTGCCGTCGTCGACGGTGACCACCCACACCGCGTCGCGGAACAGTTCCGCGAATCCCGCCGACCAGCCGGACTCGGCGGTGCCGGCCATGGGATGGCCGCCGACGAAGCGGGCGGACAGCCCGTGGGCGGCCACAGCGGCGGCGACCCGCGACTTGACGCTGACCACGTCGGTCAGCGCAGCGTGCGGGGCGTGCTCGGCAACGGCGGCGAGTACCGCGTCCACCGCGGGCACGGGCACGGCGACGACGACGAGGGCATCGGATTCCGCGGCGCGCCGCAGCGTGGCCGGCAGGTCGGTGGAGGCGTCGAATCCGTCGGCCCGGGCGGCCTCGACGGGCTCCGCCGACCGGTTGTAGCCCCAGGCCTCGCGGCCTGCGGCGACGGCCGCACGCAGCAACGATCCGCCGATCAGGCCGAGGCCGAGCACACACACGGGCGGGGTGGACGCGGAGGTGGGCACCCGAACAGGTTGGCACATCGCCTGCTGGACTTCATTCACGGGACTGCGCCGACTACCGTTGCGCCCATGGCTGCGCAGCGTGCGGGGAACAAGAGCCCTTCCGTGAGTTCGACTGAGGACCTCGACGGGTTCGGGGTCGCCGTGACGCGGGAGGACGGTCGCTGGAAGTGCAAGGCACTGTCGGCGGCGGTGTTGACGAGCCTCGAGGTGGCGGACAGGGAGCTGCGCGACCTGCGCAGCACCGGCGCGATCTTCGGGTTGCTCAACGTGGACGACGAGTTCTTCGTCATCGTCCGGCCCGCCCCGTCGGGCACGCGTCTGCTGCTCTCCGACGCGACCATGGCGATCGACTACGACATCGCCGCCGACGTGCTCGACGCGTTGAACATCGAGATCCCGGACATCGACCCCGACGAGCTCGATGACATCGAGCCGTGGGAGGAAGGCGATCTGGGGATTCTCGCGGACCTGGGATTGCCGGAGCCGGTGCTGGCGGTGATCGCCGCCGAGTCCGATCTGTATCCGGACGAGCAGATCGAGGAGATCGCCCAGCGGCTGGGATTCGACGACGTTCTCGCCACGACGCTGGACAAGCTGCGCCCCTAGATGGGCCTGCGCGACGACGAGGCGATGATCCGGGCCGCTCTGGAGGCAGCCGCCGCGGCGCCGGCCGGCGACGTGCCGGTGGGTGCCGTGCTGTTCGACGCGGACGGGACCGAGCTGGCCCGTGCGGCGAATTCGCGGGAGGCCACGGGGGATCCGACGGCTCATGCGGAGGTGCTGGCGCTGCGCGCGGCGGCGAAGGTGCACGGCGACGGCTGGCGGCTCGAGGGCACGACGCTGGCCGTGACGCTGGAGCCGTGCACGATGTGTGCGGGCGCGCTGGTGCTGGCGAGGGTGCACCGCGTGGTGTTCGGGGCGTGGGAGCCGAAGACGGGTGCGGTCGGGTCGCTGTGGGACGTGGTGCGTGATCGTCGGCTCACCCACCGCCCGCAGGTGCGCGGCGGCGTGCTCGAGGACGAATGCGCGGCGGTGCTCGAGGACTTCTTCCGGGCCCAGCGTCTCGCCGAACGCCGGTGACCTGCGGATTTCGGCTACCGGCCCGGATCCGGTAAAGTCGTGGGCGGTGGCGTGTCCGAGCGGCCTAAGGAGCACGCCTCGAAAGCGTGTGACGGGTAACCCCCGTCCGAGGGTTCAAATCCCTCCGCCACCGCCAAGAACGGCCCCGATCCGGTTGACCGGATCGGGGCCGTTCTCGTTCGTCGAATGCGCAGTTCCGGTTGCTTCACCCGGCGTGTCGTGACGACAACTGCGCACTCGCGACCGTGGTCGGTCGCTGCGGCGCCCAGCCGGGCGGACCGAACGCGCAGCCGAGCTTGTCGCGCCACCGCGTGGCGGCCCGCCAGTCGCGGGCGATGGCCTGGTACTCGTGCGTCTGCAGCCGCCAGATGTTGTAGGTGCCGACGGGCTTGGTGAGTCCGTATGTAGGGCGGTGGGTCTCGCGGCGGAAGGTGCCGAACAGGCGGTCCCATAGGATCAGGATGCCGCCGTAGTTGCGGTCGAGGTACTCCGGATCGCATCCGTGGTGCACGCGGTGGTGCGACGGGGTGTTGAACACGAACTCGACGGGCCGGGGCAGCGTGCCCACCCGCTCGGTGTGCACGAAGAACTGGTACACGAGCGAGACGGAGAAGCCGACGAACACCATCCACGGCGGGATGCCGAGGAACGGCAGCGGCAGCCACATGAGGATCTCGCCGCTGTTGTTCCATTTCTGGCGCAGGGCGGTGGCGAAGTTGAAGTACTCGCTCGAGTGGTGCGCCTGGTGGGTGGCCCACACGAGCCGCACCCGGTGCGCTGTCCGGTGGTACCAGTAGTAGAGCAGGTCGATGCCCAGGATCAGGATCGCCCACGTGTACCAGGCGTCCGCCGGTAGGTGCCACGGTGCGAGATACACCCAGATCGCCGAGTAGCCGACGAGGGCCAGCACCTTCCATACGGCGCTGGTGCCGATGGAGACCAGCCCCATGGAGATGCTCGTGCGTGCGTCGACGGCCTCATAGCCGCCGCGCGGTGGACGGGTGTGTCCGTCGTCGCCGGGTTCGACGTGCTCGAGCGTGCGGGCGGCGGTCCATTCGAGGGCGAGGAAGAGCAGGAAGGCCGGGATGGCCAGCGCGACGGGATCGTGCAGGGGTTCGAGCAGCGACGCCCAGGACGCCGTCAGGGTCTCCCACATTTGGTCCTCCGGGAGTGATGTGAACAGACGTCCAATCTACCGGAATGTGGTGACGGTCACTACGGAGGGCGGGGAGGTCGCCGGGCGGTCACTGCGGGAGCGGCCGCCCGTCCGGACGCAGGCCGGCGAGGTAGATCGCGACCATCCGGGGCACGAGGGCGGGCACGACGTCGTCGACGAACCGCACGTGGGGGCGGGTGAGCCGGGCCACCGCCATGATCACCTCGATCGGCTGGACGTCGTCGCGGACGAGGCCGGCCTGCTGTGCGGCGTGGACGAGTTCGGTGACGCGCGCCTTGGTGCCTTCCCGGATCTCGAGGACATCGTCGGGCAGTTCCCGGTAGCTCTCGACGATGAGAGCCGGAATCAGGGCGCCGAGCCGCAGCCCGACGGCGGTGTCGACGAATTCGGCCCAGGCACGTTCGGGGTCCGACGCCATCGCGGCGAGGGCGCGATCCGCCGCCGCGCCCGCCTCCCCGAGGGTGCGACGGGCCACGGCGTGCGCGAGATCGTCGCGGGTGGGGAAGTTGCGGTAGAGGGTGGCGATGCCGACGCCGGCGCGCTCGGCGATGGCATCGAGGGGTGCGTCGTGCCCACGTTCGGCGAGCACGTCGCGGGCCGCGAGGATCAGGGCCTCGCGGCGGCGGGCGGCATCGGCGCGCATGCGGATCTCCTGTGTTCGGCGGGTTGACACCCCGCTCCTACCGGAGGAATATACTCCACATAAACGGAGAACAATCCTCCACTTCAAGGAGTCGTCATGGTTGCCCCGACCTCCTCCCCGGACACCTCCACCGCGCGGCACGGCCCGCCGGACGCGGTACGCGTCGTCGGCGTCGTGCTCGCCCTCACCGCCGTGATCGCCCTGATGCTCTTCGCCTTCGCCGCGCCCGCCGTGAACAGCGGCCCGCACGCCCTGAAGATCGGCGTCGCCGGGCCGGACCAGGCCGTCGCCCGGATCGAGGCCGGCCTCTCCGGTGCCCGGCCCGGTGCGTTCGCGCCGCAGCGGTACGCCGACGCAGAGGCGTTGCGCAGTGCCATCGAGCACCGCGAGGTCGTCGGTGGTCTCGCCGTCGGGCCGGACGGACCCGCGATGTATGTCGCCGGGGCCGGCGGGGCCCCTGTCGCTCAAGTGCTGACCGCCACGGCCGCCGGCCTGTCGGAGGCCGTCGGCCGGCCCGTCCCCGTGCGCGACGTCGTGCCACTGCCGGCCGACGACCCGGCGGGGGCCGGCCTGAACTCGCTGGCCCTGCCCTTGGTCCTGGGCGGTCTGGTGCCCGCGATCGCGCTCGTCCGGCTGTTCCCCCGGCGGGTCGGCCTGCGCGTGCTCGGCGCGGTCGGCTTCGCGGTGCTCGCGGGGCTGACCCTCACCGCCGTCCTGCAGTTCGGGTTCGGCAGTCTGACCGGGAACTACTGGGCCACCGCGGGGGCGCTCGCGCTGGGCCTGGCCGCCGTCTCGCTGCCACTGCTCGGCCTCGAGTCGCTCTTCGGGCTGCCCGGTTTCGGTGCCGGGGCGGTCCTGATGATGTTCGTCGGCAATCCGCTGTCGGGCTTCGCGACCACCGCAGCGTGGCTGCCGCAGGGGTGGGGCACCTTCGGTCAGCTGCTGCCGCCCGGCGCCGCCGGCACGCTGGTCCGCTCGGTGGCCTTCTTCGACGGGCACGGCGGCGGGACGGCGGTGCTGGTGCTGAGCGCATGGGTCGTCGCCGGGCTCGCGTTGTGCGCGGCGTCGGCACGCCGTCGCACCGTCGCCGCGTGACCGCGGTTGCACCGTCGCCGCGTGACCGCGGTTGCACCGTCGCTGCGTGACCGCGGTTGCACCGTCGCCGCGTGACCGCGGCCGCGTCGCGCGCTTTCCCTCCGGTTTGGTAGGAATCGTGTGTCCGCCGGCGTCCGGCGGCGAGGCGCGAACCGAGGAGTGCAGCGTGCATATCACCGCCCGGGTGGACTATGCCGTGCGCACCCTGCTCGAACTCGCTGCGGCCGGTGAGGCGCCCGCCAAGGCGGAGGTCCTGGCCCGGGCGCAGCGCATCCCGCACAAGTTCCTCGAGGCGGTACTCGGTGATCTGCGCCGCGGCGGACTGGTGCACAGCCGCCGCGGCCCCGAAGGGGGATACTGGCTGGCCCGCCCGGCCGACGAGATCTCCATCGCGGACATCATCCGCACCGTGGAGGGCCCGCTCGCGTCGGTGCGCGGCGAGCGGCCCGAGGACGTGGTCTACACCGGCCCGGCCGAACGCCTGCGCGACGTCTGGATCGCGGTGCGGGTGAATCTGCGGGCCGTCCTCGAGGAGGTCACCCTCGCCGACGTCGTCGCGGACGATCTTCCGCGGTTCGTGGCCGACCTGACCGCCGATCCGGGCGCCTGGGAGCGCCGGCGCACGTGAGCGCCGCCACAACGCTCCGGGCGGTGTGGGCAAACGCATATTTTTGCAGTTCTCTGCAAATTTGCAGGGATCTGCAAGATGCGTACCGTGGAAGACGTGACCAATCCGCCCGGACTGCGTGACCGCAAGAAGGCCGCCACGCGCGCAGCGCTCGTTGCCGCCGCGGCCGACCTTGCCCGCGCCAAGGGCCTCGACGGCGTCACCGCCGACGCCATCGCCGCGAAGGCGGGCGTGTCCACCCGCACCTTCCACAACTACTTCGCGAGCAAGGAGGAGGCCGTCCTCGCGCATCTCGAGGGGATGGTGCACTCCTGGGTCGGGCGCCTGCACTCACGGCCCGCCGGGGAACCCGTATGGGACTCCATGGAAGCCGTCGCCCGGCAGATCGTTTCGGAGCCGGACGGCGACTTCGTCGAACTGTGTTCGACCATGGAACTCGTCGATCAGAGCCCGGCACTGCTGGCGCGCCGCGTCGCGATGGAAGTACGCGCCTCGCAACTGCTCGTCGAGGCCATCGCCGAGCGCACCGGCACCGATCCCCGGGTCGACCTGTATCCGAGCCTGGTCCGCTACGCCGCGGTCTCGGCCATGAAGTCGGCAGTCGAACTGTGGCTCGCCGGCACTTCGGGGGCGGCCTCCCCCGAGGAACTCGTCCGTGCCGCCTTCGGGCAGCTGCGGCAAGGCCTTTCCTAAGACACCTGCACGACACATCCGGAAGACGAGGTTCCCCGTGGCGACCTATCTCTATCGGATCGGCAAGTTCGCCTATCGGCGAAAAGGCACGGTCCTCTCCCTCTGGCTGGCGATCCTCGTCCTCTTCGGCGTAGGTGCGGCCACCCTGTCCGGACCGACGACGGACTCGTTCTCCATCCCTGGCACTCCCGCGCAGCAGACGCAGGACCTGCTCGCCGAGCGGTTCCCGAACGCCGAGGACCCGACGAACGCGCTCAGCGCGCGCTACGTGTTCGCCGCCCCCGACGGCGGGACCCTCGACGAACCGCAGAACCTAGCGGCGATGAACGAGGTGCTCGCGGCGGTCCGCGGGATCGACAAGGTGACCGCCGCCGCCAAGATCGACCCGGCAGTGGCCACCCCCGAGCAGCAGGCCGCCGTCCTCGTCGACCCCGTCACCGCGAACGACGGACTCGTCGAACAGATGAAGGCCACCGCGGAGCAACAGGGCGAGCCGGAGGAGACCGCGCTCGCCGACGCGGCCGCGCTGTCGCCGCTGAGCCCGGACCGCACCGTCGGATTCGTCACCGTCCCGTTCGAGGGCGGCTTCGGCGACGTCGACGACACGATGCGCGAGCAGATCGCCGCGGCCGCGGAGATCGGCCGCGACGCGGGCCTGAACGTCCAGGTCAGCGGCACCGCCGCCGCGGAGGCCGAGATGCCCGGCGGCGTCACCGAACTCATCGGCATCGGCATCGCCGCCGTCGTCCTCGCCATCACCTTCGGCTCGCTCGTCGCCGCGGGCCTGCCCCTGATCACCGCCATCATCGGCATCGGCATCGGCAGCCTCGGCATCACCATCGCCACCGGTTTCGCCGACCTGAGCTCGATGACCCCGACGCTGGCGATCATGATCGGTCTCGCCGTCGCGATCGACTACTCGCTGTTCATCGTCTCCCGGTTCCGGCACGAGATCACCGTCACCGCCGACCGTGCCGAGGCGGCCGGACGTGCCGTGGGCACCGCCGGCTCCGCCGTCGTGTTCGCCGGCCTGACTGTGATCATCGCCCTGATGGCCCTCAGCGTGGTGGGGATCCCGTTCCTGTCCGCGATGGGCTACGCGGCCGCATTCACGGTGTTCATCGCCGTGCTCATCGCGATCACCCTGCTGCCGGCGATCCTCGGCCTGTTCGGCCGCAAGGCGTTCGCCGGCCGCATCCCGGGCCTGAAGGACCACGACCCGGAGGCCGACGCCGACAAGCCGAGCGCCGCCCAGCGCTACATCCGCTGGGCCACCGGTAAGCCGCTGATCCCGCTCGTCGCCGGCGTGCTGCTGCTCGGCATCCTCGCGCTGCCCGGCGCGAACCTGCAGCTCGCCCTGCCCACCGAGGCCACCGGCGACCCGAAGACCAGTGCCCGTCAGGCCTACGACCTCGTGAACGAGGCGTTCGGTCCCGGCCGCAACGGTCCGCTGCTCGTCGTCGCCGACGCCCGCGAGGCCACCGTCGCACCGCAGCGGGCGTTCGGGGAGGTCGTGCAGCGCCTGTACGAGCAGGACGAGGTGGTCAACGCCCAGATCGTGGCCGTCAACCAGGCCGGTGACACCGCGCAGATCATGGTCACCCCCCGGTCGGGCCCCAGCGAGCCGGCGACGATGGATCTCGTCTCGAGCATCCGCGACCAGGAGGCCCAGCTGAACGACGAGATCGGCGTCTCCTACGGCATCACCGGACAGACCGCCCTCGAAGGCGACGTGTCCGAGACCCTGCAGAGCGCGCTCGTCCCGTATCTCGCGGTGGTCGTCGGACTCGCGTTCATCCTGCTGATGCTCGTGTTCCGGTCGATCCTGGTGCCGCTGACCGCGACCCTCGGATTCCTGCTCAGCGTCCTGGCGACGTTCGGCGCGACCGTCGCGGTCTTCCAGGAGGGCTGGGGCGGGCTCGTCTCCAACCCGCAGCCGATCGTCAGCTTCATGCCGATCTTCCTCATCGGCGTGGTGTTCGGCCTGGCGATGGACTACCAGGTCTTCCTGGTGACCCGCATGCGGGAGGAGTTCGTCCACGGCGCGTCCGCGAAGGAGGCCGTGCGGATCGGATTCGCCCACGGTGCCCGGGTGGTCACCGCGGCCGCGGTCATCATGATCTCGGTGTTCGCCGCCTTCATCGCCGAGCCGAACTCGTTCATCAAGTCGATCGGCTTCGCGCTCGCCGCCGCCGTGTTCTTCGACGCGTTCGTCGTGCGCATGGTGATCATCCCCGCGGTGATGGCGCTGCTCGGCGACAAGGCCTGGTGGCTGCCCACGTGGCTGGACCGCATCCTGCCGAACGTGGACGTCGAGGGCGAGAAGCTCCGCCGTGAGCTGACCGTCCCCGAGCCCAGCCGCGAGCCGGCGCACACATGACCGGACCCGGGCGCCTTTTCCGTTCCCTCGCGGGCGGAAAAGGTGCCGGGAACCGGGCCCCTGCACCGGTAGCGTGGTGATCATGCTGGTCCGGTTGCTCCCGCGGTTCCTGCGCCCTCACCGGGGGGCGCTGATCGCGGTGGTGCTGCTGCAGATGGTGGCCACCGGCACCATGCTGATCCTGCCGGCACTCAACGCCGACCTGATCGACTACGGCGTCGCCCGCGGCGACATCGGGTACATCCTCACCACCGGCGCGGTGATGCTGGCGATCAGCTCGGTGCAGATCGGCTGCTCGATCGGTTCGGTGTACTTCGCGGCGCGCACCGCCATGGCCGTCGGCCGCGACGTGCGGCTCGCGGTGCTCCGGCGCGTCGGCGGGTTCTCCGCCCGCGAGTTCGGCCGGTTCGGCGCGCCGTCGCTCATCACCCGCAACACCAACGACGTGCAGCAGGTGCAGATGCTCGTGCTGATGAGCTGCACCATCGTGGTGATGGCCCCGATCATGGGCATTGGTGGCATCGTCATGGCGCTGCGCGAGGACGCCGGCACGTCGCTGGTGCTCGTCGCTGCCGTGCCCGTCCTCGCGGTCACCATGTTCGTCCTGATCGCGATGATGGTGCCCGCCTTCCGCGTGATGCAGGTGCGCATCGACGCCGTCAACCGGGTACTGCGCGAACAGATCACCGGCATCCGCGTGGTGCGGGCGTTCGTGCGCGAGCGCACCGAACAGGACCGGTTCGAGGTCGCCAACGTGGAACTGACCGACACGGCCCTGCACGTCGGCCGCATCAACGCCCTGCTGTTCCCGCTCGTGATGCTCATCGCCAACGCCACGAGCGTGGCCGTGCTGTGGTTCGGCGGCCACCGCATCGACACCGGTGACATGCAGGTCGGATCCCTCACCGCGCTGCTGAGCTACATCATGCAGATCCTCATGGCGGTGATGATGACGTCGTTCGTGGCGATGATGGCGCCGCGCGCGGCAGTGTGTGCCGAGCGGATCCTCGACGTGCTCGACACCGAATCGTCGCTGCCGGCGCCGGCCCGGCCCGTCCGCACCCTCGCCACCCCCGTGACCCTCGAGCTGCGGGGTGCGGCCTTCGCGTATCCCGGCGCCGACGCGCCCGTCCTGCGCGACGTGACGTTCCGGGCCGAGCCCGGCAGCACGACCGCCGTGATCGGCGGTACCGGCTCCGGCAAGACGACCCTGCTGCGGCTGATCCCGCGGCTGATCGACGTCACCGCCGGCTCGGTCCTGGTGGGCGGCACCGATGTGCGCGACCTGGACCCGCAGGTGCTGCGCGCCGCGATCGGTCTCGTGCCGCAGCGGGCCTACCTGTTCTCCGGCACCGTCGCCGACAATCTGCGGTACGGCCGCGCCGACGCGACCGACGACGAGCTCTGGCACGCCCTCGAGGTCGCGCAGGCCGCGGACTTCGTCCGGGCGATGCCGGAGGGCCTGGACACCCTCGTCGCCCAGGGCGGCACGACGGTCTCGGGCGGGCAGCGCCAGCGCCTGGCCATCGCCCGGGCACTGGTCCGCCGGCCGTCGATCTACCTGTTCGACGACGCGTTCTCGGCCCTGGACCAGGCCACCGACGCGCGGCTGCGGGAGGCACTGTTCCCGGAAACCCGCGATGCGTGCGTCGTGGTCGTCGCGCAACGGGTGTCCACGGTGCTCGACGCCGACCGCATCGTCGTCCTCGACGGCGGGGCCGTCGTCGGCTCGGGCACGCATCTGGAACTGCTCGCCCGCTGCCCGACCTACGCCGAGATCGTCGAGTCGCAGCGCATGGTGACCGCATGACCGAGCGCAAGGAGGCGGGACCGCGACTCGGGGGGGTGGACCCGGGCGCGCCGGAAAACCGGGCGCGGCAGAAGTGGCCGGCCACCAAACGGCTCGTCGGCCTGTTGCGGCCGCACCGGTGGGCCGCGACCGTGGTGCTCGTCCTGGCCGTGCTCGGGGTGGTGGCGTCCTCGGTGGCGCCCCGAATACTCGGCCACGCCACCGACCTGATCTTCAGCGGGGTGATCGGCCGTCAGCTGCCCGCCGGGCTGTCGAAGGAACAGGCGGTCGAGGCGCTGCGGGCGCAGGGACGCGACCAGTTCGCGGAGATGGTGTCGGCCATGTCGCTCGTGCCGGGCGCGGGCATCGACTTCGCCGCCCTCGGCCGCACCCTCGTGTTCGTGCTCGCGCTGTACCTGCTGTCGTCGGGCCTGATCTGGCTGGCGGCGTACGAGCTCAACGAGATCGTGCAGCGCGTCATCCGCGACCTGCGAACCCGGGTGGAACGCAAGGTGCACGCGCTGCCGCTGCGCTATTTCGACTCCCATTCCCGCGGTGATCTGCTCAGCCGTGTCACCAACGACATCGACAACATCTCGCAGGGCTTGCAGCAGTCGATCAGCCAACTGGTGCTGTCGGTGCTCACCCTGTTCGGGCTCGTCGTGATGATGGTGTGGATCTCGCCGCTGCTCGCGCTCGTCGCGATCCTCATGGTGCCGGCGTCGGTGGTGGTGACCGCGGTGGTGGCGAAGCGGTCCAAACGGCACTTCGTGACCCAGTGGAAGGCCACCGGCAATCTCAACGGCCAGATCGAGGAGGCCTTCACCGGCCACGAACTCGTCACCGCGTTCGGCCGCACCGCCGAGGTCGAGCGTCGCTTCACCGAGACCAACGACGAACTGTTCCGGGCTGGGTTCCGCGCCCAGTTCGTCTCCGGTCTGGTGATGCCGCTGGTGATGTTCATGAGCAACCTCAGCTATGTCGCGATCGCCGTGCTCGGCGGGCTGCGGGTCGCCTCGGGCACCGTCAGCCTCGGCGAGGTGCAGGCCCTGATCCAGTACTCGCGGCAGCTCGGCCAGCCGCTCGGCCAGATCGGCGCGATGGTCAATCTGCTGCAGTCCGCGGCGGCGTCCGCCGAGCGGGTGTTCGAGATCCTCGACGAACCCGAACAGGAACCCGATTCGCCTGCCCCTGTCACCCCGTGGGGGCGGCACGGCCTGGTCGAGTTCGAGGACGTCTCGTTCTCGTACCTGCCGGAGCGACCGCTGATCGAGCATCTCGACCTGCGCGTCGAACCGGGGCAGATGGTCGCGATCGTCGGGCCCACCGGCGCGGGCAAGACCACCCTGGTGAACCTGATCCTGCGCTTCTACGAACTGGATTCGGGACGAATCCTCGTCGACGGCGTGGACATCACGACCATGAGCCGCGACGAGCTGCGCTCGCGTATCGGGATGGTGCTGCAGGACACCTGGCTCTTCGGCGGCACCATCCGTGACAACATCGCCTACGGCAGGCCGGACGCCACCGAGGATCAGATCCTCGAGGCCGCCCGCATCAGCTACGTCGACCGGTTCGTGCGGTCCCTGCCCGACGGCTACGACACCGTGATCGACGAGGACGCCGGCAACATCAGCGCGGGGGAGCGGCAGCTGATCACCACGGCCCGCGCCTTCCTCGCGCAGCCGTCCATCCTGATCCTCGACGAGGCCACCAGCTCGGTCGACACCCGCACCGAGCTGCTCGTGCAGCACGCGACGGCGGTGCTGCGCCGGGACCGCACCAGTTTCGTGATCGCGCACCGGCTGTCGACCATCCGCGACGCGGACCGGATCGTGGTGATGGAGCACGGGCGCATCGTGGAACAGGGCACGCACGACGAGCTCCTCGAGGCCGGCGGCGCCTACTTCCGGTTGTACGACGCGCAGTTCCGCGCCCTCGTGGAATGAATGACGGGTCCGGCGAGTCGGACGGCGGGAGGATCGTCGCGACGGTTGTGGACCCGCCCACGAGACTGCAGGAGCGGATTTCGAAGCGGCGAACGGTTTTCCGAAGAGGCGGAGGCTCGGAGGTCAGGCGGTCATCGCCGGTGCCCCTGCGCTCGTGACGATTCGCCGGGGCTGCGCGGTGCGTCGACGGCACGGGGGTGCTCGGCGACGACCAGCCGGCGGGCCCGCACCAGCGCGACCACGAACGCCGGGACGGCGAGCACGAACAGCGGCAGGCTCGCGCCGGTGGCAGGCTCGACCAGCACGAGCAGCAGCGGCAGCGCGAAGCCCAGGTAGGTGCCGACGTAGAAGACGCCCGTCAGCGTCCCGCGCGAGGTTTTCGGCGCGAGCGACTCGAGGTCGAGCAGGCCCTCGCGCAGGCACAGTCCGTAGGCCACCCCGAGCACCGGTGCCGCGACGGGCAGCAGCCACAGCGGCGGGTGCGCCCCGCCGGCGCCGACGAGGAGGAACCCGAGTCCGGCGAGGACGGCGCCGGCCGTCCCGGCCTGCGGCCCCCACTCCCGCCGACGGGCCACGGCCTGCACGACGATCCCGGAACCCAGGGCGAGCAGCGCCGCGGCCCCGGTCAGCGCCGGTCCCGCGTACTCGCTCGCGACCCGGGCCGGAAATGTCACGAAAGCGACTGTGACGCAAGCGAACACCCACGGTGCCAGCGGCAGCGACCAGGACAGCGCACCGGCCACCGACCGTCCGTGCCCCGGCACGACCGGCTGCAGGTCCGCCGCCGCGTGGTGCGTCGGCCGGCTCCACACCGTCGCGGCGGCGACGGCCGCGGCCGACAACGCCGCCGAGAGCACGAACGGCAGGGACAGCGGCCGGGGGCCGAACTCGGCGAGCAGACCGGATACGAAGGGCCCCAAGGCAAATCCGGAACTGAGCGCGACGCCGGCGAGCACCGTGCCGGCCTTTCCGCGCAGGTCGGTGGCCCACGCCGTGCCCGCACCGATGGCCAGGCCCGCGCCGATACCGACGACGAGGCGGCCCGCGACGAGTCCGGCGGCGTCGTGCCGGACGAGCAGCAGCACGGTGCCGACGAGGGCGATCGTCGCACCGGGGAGGACGACCGCCGCACGGCCGGTCCGGTCCGAGAGTGCACCGCCGCCGACGAGACCGGGCAGCAGCCCGAGCGCATAGATGCCGAATACCCCGTCGAGCAGCGCGCGCGAGAGGCCTTCGTGCTCGCGCAGGACGGGGATCATCGCGGCGAAGTGGTTCGCCGCCCACCCGGTGGTGACGAGGACGGCCAGCACGCCGGCCAGGGCCCGACGGAGCTGTGGCGCCGGTGCGGGCGGTGCTGTGGTCATCATTCGTCCTCTCGCCGGGGCCGGACCCGTCAGGCTAACCGACCGGCCGCTCGGGTCGGACCGGTGGATGCTCCTGTGGATGTCCAGCGGCTGCGGTCAGGTCCCGATGATCGATCTCCTCGGTCAGGGCGGTATGACGACGGGGCGAGGTGACGGGGCGCGATCCTCGCCGCCGCGTCGGTAGTTCGGCTGACGGACAATTCGCTGAGATCAGCTCAGTGCCGCCAAGCCAGCGTCCAGATAGCCGAGCATCCGCTGTAGGTGTGCAACGTTGCGCCGGCAGCCGATCAGACCGAACTCGATGTTGTCGGCGTAGCTGAGCACCGTGATATTCAGGGCTTGGCCTTCCACCGGCATCGACACCGGATACCAGCCTTCCATCGTGGCGTCGCCCCAGAAGAGCCGCTTGCGCGGCCCGGGCACGTTGGAGATCACCACGTTGTACGGTGGCGCCGCGACCGACGTGAACCCGGGCACGGCGGCCAAACCGGTGGGGCCGATCGAGGTCAGCATGCCGATCGCCGAAAGCTGGAGTGCGCTGCGCCCGCGCATCACCTCCTTGGCGGCCAGCATGGAGGTCCGGATGCGGTGCAGGCGTTCCACCGGATCGGCGACGTCGGTGGCCAACCGGCACAGCACCATCGTGACCGCGTTGCCGTCACCGTCGGTGCGCGGCAAAGCCACCGGCACCGCGGCGACCAGTGACTTCTCCGGTAGGTCGCCGGTGCTGGAGAGATACTCGCGCAGCGCGCCCGAACACATCGCCAGCACCACGTCGTTGATCGTCGCGCCGTGGCGCTCGGCCACCGCGGAGATCGGGGCCATCGACCACGACTGGGCGGCAAAGCGCCGTGCCCCGGTCAGCGGGCGGTTCAAGACGGTCTTCGGAGCGGTGAACGGCAACGCCGCATCGGGTGTGCGCAGCCCCTTGGCGACCACCTGCGCCGCGGCGGGCAGGACACCGGCGAGGTCCTTGACGAATCCGCGCGGGCGGGCCGGATCCCGGGTCGCCCGCGGCCGCGGGCCCCACAGCGGGCGCGGTGTGCTGGTCGGCTGGGCGGACAGCATGGCCGCGGTGTTGCGGACCGCGTTCACACCGTCGGTCAGCGCGTGGTGCACCTTGCCGTACACCGCGAACCGGTTGTCGTCGAGTCCCTCGATGAGGTGGAACTCCCACAGCGGCCGGTGCCGGTCGAGCAGTGTGCCGTGCAACCGCGCCACCAGGGCCAGCAGTTCACGCACCCGGCCGGGCCGCGGCAGCGCCGAAAGCCGCACGTGGTAGTCGAGGTCGACGTCGTCATCGTCTGCCCAGCGCAGCGCCCCCACCAGCGGGCCCGGCCAGGCCGGTTTGCGACGGTACATCGCCGCCAGCTCGGTGCTTTCGAGCAACCGCTGATACAGATCGTGCACGTAGTCCGGCGCGGCGCCGTCGGGCAGCCGGAACACGTGCAGGCCGCCGACGTGCATGGGGTGTTCACGGGTTTCCGACGCCAGGAACATCGCGTCGGACGGCGTGATGAATGTCATGGTGGTAGCCCAATCGGAATGTCATCGGTGTCGGGTGTCAGCAGCTCGGCGGACGGCGACGGTCGGCAGGGCCGCCGGATCCAGGACGCGGATCAGGAAGCCGATCTGGTCACGCAGCATCCGTTGTTGCCAAGGACCGTCGTAGACGTCGAAGTGATCGACCGGGTACTCGCACAACAGTGCGCACGCTCCGGCCCTCTTCGCGGTCCTGCGCGCGGCGACGGGCGGGGCGACACGGTCATGTGTCCCCACCTGCACGAGGATCGGGCAGCCGAGGCGGCCGGCAGATGTGATGGGACGGTTCACTGCCACCTCCAGTACTGTGCGCGCGCAGATTTCGTTGCGCCACGTCGGGCCGGCGATCGAGGTGTAGGCCTCCTCGGCGCCGGCGGTGCTGATGATCGCCACCTTTCCCGGCCGCGCCACCACCGGGATGTGGTGTGGTCGGCGCCCGGCGATCCGACGAGCGAGATCGCGCACCCCGTGGCCGGTGGTGCGGACCAGTTGACCGGCTCCGGCGTAGCGGGCGATCTGCACCGCGGCTGCCAGCCCGTCGGTCGCCGGGGTCATCGATACGATTGCCGCGACCCGCCTGTCCTGGGCGGCGACTGCGATGACATGACCACCGGAGTACGACGTTCCCCACAACGCGATTCGATCGGCGTCCACGCCGGGCAGGTGACGGGCGGCGGCGATCGCCGCGTGATAGTCCTCGCGCTGACGCCGGAAGGAAACATCCTGGCGCGGTGTGCCTTCCGAGTCACCGAAGCCGCGGTAGTCGAACACCAATACGTCGATTCCGTTGTCGGCGAACCCCTCGGCATAGCCGATCAGGCCGGTGTCCCGGGTGCCGCCGAAGCCGTGGGCCATCACCACACACGGGCGGCCGGCCGCGCCGGCCAGCTCGTCGGAGTTCGCCGGAATATGCCAGGCCGCGCAGGCGACGCCGTGGCTGGGGAAGGTCAGGTCCTTCTTCATCTCGGGCGCTCCATTCCTACGACGTGACGGCAGCCGTGCGGCTGGGCGCGAACTCGAGCGCCGGATCCTCGACCGGCCCGCGACGCAGCCGCTCGACGTCCTTCTCGTAGGCCATCTCCACCGTCCACGGGCCGCCGGTGCCGCCGCGCGGGAACTCCGCAATGGCCCGCTGGACATATCCCGAGCTCAGGTCGACCACGGGGACACGGTCCATGTGCGGATCGTCGAGCACTGGTTCGACGGTGCCGTAGCCGTGGCTGTCCATGTAGTCGAGCAGCCGGCAGAAGTGCTCGCACACCAAGTCCACCTTGAGCGTCCACGAGATGTTCGTGTAGCCCAGCGCGAACACGAGATTCGGCACACCGGACAACATCATCGCCTTGTAGACCGTCGTGTCGGACAGGTTCACGCGCTGCCCGTCCACGCTCAGCGCGATCTTGCCGAACGGTGCCATGTTGAGCCCGGTCGCCGTGACGACGATGTCGGCCGTCAACTCCTGACCCGATTCCAGCAGAATCCCGTCCTCGGTGAACCGCTCGATCCGGTCGGTCACCACCGAGGCCTGCCCGGCGGATATCGCCTTGAACAGATCCCCGTCGGGGACCATGCACAGGCGCTGGTCCCACGGGTCGTAACGCGGAGTGAAGTGGGTGTCCACGTCGAAGCTCGCGGGCAGCTGCCGGCGCACATCGGCGATCAACAGCTTGCGCATGAGCTTGGGCGCGCGCCGGCAGGCCTTGTAGATCCCGCGGTTGAGCATGATGTTCTTGCGCCGGACGATCCGGTGTGCGCGGGTGGGACCCACCACCTTGTTCAGGGTGTTCGCGATCGCATCCTCGGCCGGGATCGAGAACACGTAGCTCGGCGAGCGCTGCAGCATCGTGACGTGACCGGCCCTGCCGGCCATCGACGGGATCAGCGTCACGGCGGTCGCGCCGGAACCGATCACTACCACGCGCTTGCCTGCGTAGTCGAGGTCCTCGGGCCAGTGCTGCGGGTGGATCAGCCGGCCCGCGAACTCCTCCGCGCCCTCGATTTCGGGCGTGAATCCTTCCTCGTAGTCGTAGTAGCCGGTGCCCAGGAACAGGAATCGCGCGGTGAAGTGCACGCGCTCGGCACTGCCGGACCGTTGCGCGGTGACGGTCCAGCGTCCGTCCGCCGAGGAGAACTCTGCGCCGCTGACCCGGTAGCCGAAACGAATGTGCTCGTCGAGACGGTTCTCGGTGACGGTCTGCCTCAGGTAATCCATGATGATGTGCCCGTCGGCGATCGACTTCCGATGCGTCCACGGCTTGAACCCGTAGCCGAAACTCGGCATATCCGAGTCCGAGCGAATGCCCGGGTAGCGGAACAGACTCCACGTGCCGCCGATCGAATCCCGGCCCTCCAGGACCGCGAACGTCGTACCGGGACGGCGCGTCCGGAGGTGGTACGCCGCACCGATGCCGGAAATGCCGGCGCCGACGATCAAGACGTCGACATGCGTGTCTGTCGTGTGGCGACCGGTCTGCTCGGTGGTCGTCGGGATGCTCATGGTCGGTCTCCTCGAGCCGTGGGCGGGGGTGTGATGGTCTTCACAGTAGAACTGCAACAGCACGCGCTGACATGTCTGCCGGCACACTATTCACGTACCGATGTGTGCTGTGGCACACTTGTACCGTGCTCCGTGAGCCAGTGGCACCCGAAGTCGTTTCCCTCGTCGGTGACGTCGCCGAACTGATGCTGGGCGAAATCGATCAGCTCGTCGCCGAGATGGACGCCGCCGAGGTGGCGGTGGCCCCGATGCTGGGCGCAGACGCGGCGATCGCCGCGGAGATGTCGGCGAGCAACCGCGCCAACGCCGCGCGCCTGCTGACCACCCTTGCCCGGCGTGACACCGTGGGCACGCCGATCGACGTGCCGCCCGAAGCCCTCGACGTCGTCCGCACCGTCGTGCGTCGTGGCATCGACCTCGAGGTGATCTACCAGGCCTACCGCCGGGGCCAGAACGTCGCCTGGCAGCGGTTTCTGGCTCATGCCGGACGGATCGTCCCGCCGGGCCCGCAGTTCGTGGAGCTGTTGGAGGTCACCTCGCAGCTGATGTTCGACTACGTCGACCATGTGGTGAGCCGTGTCATCGCCGACGCCCAGCGGGAACGCGAGGAGGTGCTCGGTGGCGCGCTGGCCCGCCGCGCCGAGACCGTGCACCTGATCCTCGACGGCGCCCCCATCGACCACCGCCGAGCCGGCGAACGCCTCGGATACCAGCTCGCCCGCCGCCACACCGCACTCGTCCTGTGGGCCGAACCGGCGGACGGCACGCAGGGGGCACTGGAGTCCGCCGCGACGCTGTTGGCCCAGGCTGCCGGCGCCCGCACGCCACTCACGCTGCCCGCGGGCACCTCGACGCTGTGGGCGTGGTTGGGCACCGAATCCGAACCCGCGCTCGACGCACTGCCCGGAACAATAACCAAGGCGCAGTCGAACATTCGGGTGGCCGTCGGTCCCACCCGAGCGGGCATCACCGGCTTCCGCCGATCACACGACGCCGCGCTGGCCATGCAGCGCCTGCTCAGCGGGCGACGCGGCGGCGACCGCGTCGCGCTCTACCACGAACTCGAAGTCACCACGTTGGCCGCTCGAGACCTGGATCGAGCGGCCGAATTCGTCGCCACAACACTGGGCCCGCTCGCTACGGACACACCCGGCGCGGCGCGTCTCCGCCAGACATTGCGGGTGTTTCTCGAGGAAGCCGAAAACGCCCCTCGCACCGCCGCACGCCTGCACACCCACCGCAACACCATCCTCCAGCGTGTCACCCGCGCAACCGAACTGCTCGGCCACCGCCCCGGCGAGCGTCGGCTTCCCGTCGAGCTCGCGCTGGAGTTGGCGCACCACCTCGGGCCCCGAGTCCTGGCCCGTGATTGAGGGACAACGCCCGCGGTCGGTGGCCCGGTGCCGGTCTCGACGCCCGGCAGGTTCCAGCTTCCATCCCCACCGTCAGCGCAGCACCTCCCGGGCGGTCCGCCGGACCGCGTCGGTGAGCGCGTCGAGCACCGGCGACTCGAGCCGCCACCGCTGCCAGTGCAGCGGCACGTCGAACGGCTCGCCGGAGGCGAGGAACACGAGTCCGTCGGTGTCGGTGAGCATCGGTTCCGGCAGCATGCCCCAGCCGAGGCCGAGCCGCGCGGCCTCGACGAACTCGGCGGCGCCGGGCACGTAGTGCCGGGGCGGGTCGAGCCGGCGCCGGGTGCGGCGCCGCAGGAACCGGTCCTGCAGGTCGTCCTTGCGATCGAAGCTCAGCATCGGGGCCTGCCGCAGCGCCTCGGCGCCCGGGCCGCCGGGAAACCAGCGGTCCGCGAAGTCGACGCTCGCCATCGCGTGATACCGCATGGCGCCGAGCCTTTCGGAGACGCACCCCTGCACCGGCTCGGGCACCGACGTCACGGCGGCCATCGCGGTGCCGTCCCGCAGGCGCGCGGGGGCGTGGTACTCGTCCTCGCGGTGTAGCTCGAACAGCGCGCGATGACGCTCGGGCATGCGGGCCAGGGCGCGCAGCATCCACGTCGACATCGAGTCGGCGTTGACGACGAGGGGAACCGACACGTACTCGTCCCGGCCGGCGGTCAGCCCGAGCGCCTCGGTGGTGTCCTGCTCGAGCCGCGCCACCTGCCGGGCCAGCCGCATCACCGCCTCGCCTGCGGCGGTCGCGGACACCGGACGGGTGCGCCGCACCAGGACCCGGCCGACCTGCTGCTCGAGGGCCTTGATCCGCTGGCTCACCGCGGAGGGGGTGACGCGCAGGACGGCGGCCGCGCCGTCGAAGGTGCCCTCGTCCAGCACCGCGGCGAAGGTCCGCAGCTGCGCGAAGTCCAGATCCATGTGAAGCAACTCTAACGGTACTGAAGAAAAATCAACTGTTCTTCATCGGGCCCGGTTCCTAGCGTGGGTGGCATGCACCTCGTCGCCGTCGGATTCCTCACCGGACTGTCGCTCATCGTCGCGATCGGCGCGCAGAACGCGTTCGTGCTGCGCCTGGCGATCGCGCGGCGGCACGTGCTGCCGGTGATCGCGGTGTGTGCGCTCTCCGACGCGGTCCTCATCGCCGCCGGCATCGCCGGCATCGCCACCGTGCTCGATCGGGTCCCCGGCGCGCTCGGGGTGATCCGCTGGGCGGGGGCGGCGTTCCTCGTGGGTTACGGCCTGCTCGCGGCGAGGCGGGCTCTGCGCCCGTCGGTCCTGACCGCGGCGGCGGGCGGCTCCCTCACCGTCGGCGCAGCCCTGGCCACCTGCCTGGCGTTGACCTGGCTCAACCCGCACGTCTACCTCGACACCGTGCTGATGCTCGGCTCCGTCGCCAACCACCACGGTGACCCGGGGCGCTGGTGGTTCGGTGCCGGCGCGGTCCTGGCCAGCGTCGTGTGGTTCCTCGGGCTCGGCTACGGGGCCCGCCTGCTACGCGGACTGTTCGCGAGACCCGCCTCGTGGCGCGTGCTCGACGGCGGCATCGCCGTGCTCATGGTCGGGCTCGGCGTCGGCATGGTGGCGGGCTGACGCCGAGCTCGTGTCAGCCCTTGACCAGGGCGAACCGGCGACCGCTGATCTCGGTCGCGGTGACCTCGACGAAGTTGTACTTCGGGGTGGGTACCCAGGCCTGCAGCCCCAGCTCCTCGGCTTCCTGAATCTCGTTGTAGTGCACGAGATTTCGGGCCCGACCGTGCAGCACCACGCTCCAGGCCCGGTCCTGCTCCACGTGGTCGGCCTCGAAGGCGACCTCCGCGTGCACCGTCAGCTCGACCAGCTTGCTGCCCTCGGCGGTACGGAAGTACAGCTTCCTGTCGCGCACGGCGTAGTTGATCGGGAAGACGTCCGGCCGCCCGCCCGAGACCACCACGAGCCGGCCGATCCGCTCGGTGCCGAGCAGCTCCCAGCTCTCCTCGTCGCTCAGGACGACGACGGGGTTGTCGACGTTCGGCTCACTCATGGTTCCTCCGATCCGGCGGCGTCCGCCTCGATATCACCGCCTCCAGCACATCACGAATCCGCGCCCGGCACAGGCGGATCGTCCATCGAATCGCGCGGTGTCCGTCACATCGATAGCGTGGGAGCCGCCCGACCTCACCCCACCGAGGAGCGTGCGAGATGCCCCTGGCCACCACGTGGCACACCCGCGGCGCCGACGACGTCGCGGCGGCACTCGACGTCGACCCCGCGGCAGGGCTGCCCGCCGACGTCGTCGAGGAGCGCCGGCGCGAGCACGGACCCAACGCCCTCGACGAGACGGCAGCCGTCCCCGGCTGGCGCAAGGTGCTCGCCCTGCTCGCCGACCGGATGACCCTCGTCCTCGTCGTCGCCGCCGTGGTCAGCGCCGTGGTCTCGCGCGAATGGGAGACCCCCGTCGTCATCCTCGCCGTCATCACCCTCAACACCGTCCTGAACTACGTGCAGGAGCGCCGGGCCGAGAACAGTCTGCAGGCGCTGCGCCAGATGGCCGTCGACACCGCCCGTGTCCGCCGCGACGGCCGCGAACAGCACCTGCCGCGCACCGAACTCGTGCCCGGCGACGTCGTGCTGCTCGAGGCCGGCGACTCCGTGCCCGCCGACGGCCGGGTCGTCGGGGCGGCGCGGCTGCAGGTCGCCGAGTCCGCGCTCACCGGCGAGTCCCACCCTGTCGACAAGACCGTCGAACCCGTCGACGACGAGCAGGCCCCGCTGGGTGACCGTGCCGACATGCTGTTCATGAACACCGAGATCACCCGCGGCCGGGGCACGATGGTGGTCACGGCCACCGGGATGCAGACCGAGATCGGCGCGATCGCCACCCTGCTCGGTGCCGCCGGGGTGGAGAAGACCCCGCTGCAGCGCCGCATCGACCAGCTCGCCAAGACCCTCACCATCGTCGCGCTGACCGTCGTCGCCGTCGTGTTCGTCCTCGGCCTGCTGCGCGGGCAGTCGTGGTCGGACCTGCTGATCACCGCCGTCTCGCTCGCCGTCGCCACCATCCCCGAGGGGTTGACCGCGGTCGTCGCCTTCACCCTCGCGATGGGGGCCTCGCGGCTCGCCGCGCGCGGCGCCATCGTCAAACGACTCGCCGCCGTCGAGACCCTCGGCAGCACCACCCACATCGCCACCGACAAGACCGGCACCCTCACCCTCAACCAGATGACGGTGCAGCGGCTGCTGGCCCGCGGACGCAGCTTCCGCGTCACCGGCACCGGGTACGAAACGGCCGGCAAGATCCTCGTCGGCGACGGGCTGCCGGCCCCGGACCTGACCGCGCCGCTGCTCGGGATGGCCCTGTGCAACGACGCCGTCGTCCGCGACGGGGTGCTCGTCGGCGATCCCACCGAGGGCGCGCTGGTGGTGCTCGCCGAGAAGGGCGGCATCGACGTCGAGGGGGCGCGTCTCGCGGTGCCGCGGCTGGCGGAGGTGCCGTTCGACTCCGCCTACAAGTACATGGCGACCTTCCACGCCCTGCCCGACGGCGGGTACCGGTGTTTCGCCAAGGGCGCTCCCGGTGCGCTGCTCGACCGGGCCACCGCGATGCTCGACGGGGACGGCCCCGTCCCGCTCGACGACCGCCGCCGCGAGCGCCTCCGCTCGGCGGTGCAGTCGCTCGCCGCCGAGGGGCTGCGCACCCTGATGATCGCCGGCCGGGACCTGCAGGCGGTGCCGCGGGGCGACGGGGAGGCGCTGCAGCGCGCGGTGTCCGAGCTGACCCTCTACGCCGTGGTCGGCATCGTCGATCCGCCGCGGACGGAGGCCGAGCGAGCCATCGCGGTGGCCCACGCCGCCGGCATCGAAGTGCACATGATCACCGGCGACCACCTCGTGACCGCGTCGGCGATCGCCGCGGAACTGGGCATCGGGGGCGCCGCGGCCACCGGCGCCGACCTCGACGCCCTGGACGACAACGAGCTACGTTCCCGGGCAGCAGGTTTCGGAGTTCTGGCCCGCGTCGCGCCGGAGCACAAGATCCGGGTCGTCAAGGCGCTGCAGGCGAACGGCGAGGTGGTCGCCATGACCGGCGACGGTGTCAACGACGCGCCCGCCCTCGAACAGGCCGACATCGGTGTCGCCATGGGCATCACCGGCACCGACGTGTCCAAGAGCGCGGCCGACATGATCCTCACCGACGACAACTTCGCGACCATCGTCGCCGCGGTCGAGGAAGGCCGCGGCATCTACGCCAACATCGTCAAGTTCGTGAAGTTCCAACTGACCACGGCGTGGGGATTCGTGCTGATCTTCCTCGTCTCCGGGGCCCTCGGGCTCGCCGGCGGTGCGCCGTTCACGGCGCTGCAGATCCTGTGGGTCAACATCATCATGGACGGCCCGCCGGCCCTCGCACTCGGCGTCGACCCCACCGAGCCGGGCACCATGTCCCGGCCGCCGCGGCCGGCCCACGAGCGCCTGCTCAGCCGCGATCGGCTCCGCCGCATCCTCGGCCTGGGCATCGTCATGACCGCCGGAACCGTCGCAGTGCTGCACTACGCGCCGCAGTGGTTCCCCGAAAGCGCCGGCGACCCGCTGTTCGCCACCACCCTCGCGTTCACCACGTTCGTCTTCTTCCAGGTGTTCAACCTGCTCAACGTCCGCTCCGAACTCGGCTCGGTGTTCTCGTTGCAGACCCTCACCAACCACAGCATCTGGATCGCGATCGTCGTGGTGGTCGTCCTGCAGGTGTGCGTGGTGCAGACGACCTTCCTGCAGGGCTTCTTCGACACCACCGCGCTCACCTCGCAGCAGTGGGCGCTCGCCGTCGGCGTCGGATCCTCGGTGCTGTGGGTGGACGAACTCGTCAAGGCCATCGGACGAAGCGTGCGGCGCCGGCGTGGTGACATGCACGTTCGGGCGGGCGCATAGTGGAGGTGGTGTCGCCCTCCGACGAACACCGCAGGACGCGGAGGTGGGAACGATGGACATGGGCTGGATGCACATGCTGCACATGTTGATGATGCAGATGCACCACATGCTGATGCCGGGTATGCCGATGCATCACATGATGCCGATGTGACCGCATCACATGATGCCGATGTGACCGCATCACATGATGCCGATGTGACCGCGGGCGCCCCCCGGATCAGCCGTGGATCAGCCGTGCGAGTGCCCGCCCTCGTGCGGGTCCCGGTGCATGCTCTTGTAGAGGTGATGGCTGTACACCTGCAGGCCGAGCATCGCCTCGGTGTACTCCCGCCGCTCGGCGGTCGTGACGGCGTCGGTCAGCTCGGCGATCCGATCCAGCCGGGACTGCAGCTGCCGGTGCAGCTCGGCGGACAGGAATGCGTAGAGCTTCTCGATCGAGCCCGTTTCGATCGCGTCCTCGGCGAGCGGGATCACGGGTCCGACGTCGCCGCCGGCCGGCTTCACGCCGGTGAACGGGGCGCCCTCGCCCGCGCGGTGCAGCCGGACCACGGTGTCGAAGAAGTAGAGATCGGCCACCTCGTGGGCGATCGGACCCTCCGCACGCGCGGCTCTCGCCCGATCGAACGCCGTGCGCACCTCGTCCTCGGCGTCGGCGGGAACGAACGGCAGGATCAGGTCGACGTTGTCGTCGCCCAGTGCCGCCTCGGCGGCCTTGACGACGGGACCGTCCATGGAATCGCAGTGGGGAGGCACGGGGTGCTCCTTCCGACGATCGGCGAACACGCTCGGTCCCAGGCTAGTGCGGGGGTGTGACCGGCGTCGAGCGAGCGCCGGGCGGGGGCGGTCACGCCGGGGTTCCGCGTCGCTCGACGGCCCGGTTCGGCGCCGGGTTGCGGGCGACGGTTGACACCGCGAGCCGCGGCGGCGACCGTGGACGCATGAGGCGACGTCCCCGCGTCGACGTGCATCAACATGTGTGGCCGGCGTCCTTCGTCGACGCCCTCCGGGCACGCAGCGCCGCGCCCCGGCTCGACGGCTGGATGCTGCACCTGCCCGGGGAACCGCCGTATCGGGTCGACCCCGCCGACCATGCGATCCCCGCGCGGACGGCCCTGGCGGTCCGGGACGGAATCGATCTGGCGCTGGTGTCGCTGTCGAGCCCCCTGGGGATCGAGGAACTGCCCGCCGTGGAGTCCCGGCCGCTGCTCGACGCCTATCACGAGGGGGCGCTGGGCCTGCCCGACCGGTTCGGCGTGTGGGCCGCCGCCGGCGTCGCCGAGCCCGATCCGGAGACGCTGCGCGACGTCCTCGCGGCCGGGTGTGTGGGCCTGCAGTTGCCGGCGACCGCCCTGGCCGACCCGGCGGGCTTCGACCGGTGTGCGCCGCTGCTGTCGGAGCTCGAGCGGGCGCGTAAGCCGCTGTTCGTGCATCCCGGTCCGGCGTCGGCGCCCGGCGCTCCGGCGTGGTGGCCGGCGATGGTGTCGTACGTGACCCAGATGCACACCGCCTGGTTCGCCTGGCACGAGTTCGGGGCGCGCCGGTTCTCGACGGTGCGGGTGCTGTTCGCGATGCTCGCCGGCCTGGCGCCGCTGCACGCCGATCGGATGGCGGTGCGCGGCGGGCCCGGCGCGATTCCCGGGCCGGGGGTCTACGTGGAGACGTCGTCGTACGGGCGGGAGGTCGTCGCGGCGGTGACCGCATCCCTGGGCGAGGACCGGGTGCTGCTCGGCTCCGATCGCCCCTACGCACGGCCGTTGGTGCTCGGCGGTTCCGCCGGCATGCGCCTGCGGACGGACAATCCGGCCCGCTTCTTCGCGAATGTGCCTGCGCAGAACCCCGGACACGCGGGCCCGGCCGGAGTGGCACGGTCGTCGTGACCTCCTCGGTGACGGCAACGCGGCCGTTGCCGACGACCACGAAGTCGAAGTAGCGTTGTCGCGCAAGGTGATTCGTTCGGGTATGGCCCGCGGCTTCGACGCCGACCACGTCCGTGGGGTGACGAACGACACGAATTCTCCGGCCGTCGGCATTCACATGTACGCACCCGCCCCGACGATGATGATTCGGTACCGGATCGGCGACGGGGTGCTCCGGCTGCGCGCATCCGAACGGGCCGGCGCGGACTGGTGAATTCCGTGCTGCCTACGGAGGCGTAATGGTATCCGAAACCCTTGTCGCAGAAGGATACTGGATACCTTCGCTGCAGACGCGGTAGCCCGGCCCGCAGTGCGCGATCTGCTCACGCCGCCTCGGACGCGGCGGGTCGTGGACCGATCCTTCGCAGGGCGCGGCTGGTGCCGGGTGGCCGAACTCACGTCCTCTCGATTCGAGGTCGGATCGGTGTGTGCAAGACAATGGAGACTCGGCTGGTTCGCACGCCGACAAGATCCAGCGCATCCCGCACTATTCGAAGGTTCCCGCTCATGACGACGACGGCATCCGCATGCCCACCCGGCTCCGCAGCACCGGCGGCCGTCCCCGAGGCCGCGCCGGCAGCAGAGGCCCGGCCGGGGCGCGCCCGGGCGATGTGGGCGCTCGCCCTCGGCGGGTTCGGCATCGGCACCACCGAGTTCGTGGCGATGGGCCTGCTGCCCGACATCGCGACCGGTCTCGGCGTCTCCGAGCCCACTGCCGGGCATGTGGTGTCGGCGTACGCCGCCGGGGTCGTGGTCGGTGCGCCGCTGATCGCGGCGCTGACGGCCCGGCTCCCGCGCAAGACGTTGCTGATCGCGCTGATGATCGCGTTCACGCTCGGCAACGCGGCGACGGTGCTCGCGCCGAACTACGGACTGCTCGTCGCCTCCCGGTTCGTCGCCGGTCTGCCGCACGGCGCGTACTTCGGGGTCGCGGCGCTGGTGGCCGCACATCTCGCCGGTCGCGGGCAGCGCGCCCGGGCGGTGGCGCTGGTGATGATGGGCCTGTCCGTCGCGAACGTGGTGGGGGTGCCCGTCGCGTCGTGGCTCGGCATGGCGCTGGGCTGGCGCTCCGCGTTCGCACTGGTGGTGGTGATCGGCACGGTCACCGTCGCCGCGATCGCCGCCTGGGTGCCCGCCCTGGCGATCCGCACCACCAGCGTGAGCACCGAACTCGGTGCCCTGCGGCGCAAGCAGGTGTGGATGACGCTCGCGGTCGCGATGATCGGTTTCGGCGGCGTGTTCGCCGTCTACACCTACATCAGCACCACCCTGACCGACGTCGCCGGCGTCTCGAAGGGGCTTGTTCCGGTCGCCCTGATGCTCTTCGGCATCGGCATGGTCGTCGGCAACGTGGTCGGCGGCCGCGTCGCCGACCGGGCCCTGGTACCCGGCATCTTCACGACCATGACGACGCTGGCGGTGCTGCTGGCCGTGTTCGTCGCGGCGGCGCACAACCCGTACACGGCCCTGGCGATGGTGTTCCTCCTGGGAGCCGGGTGCGCCGCGGTCGGCCCGGGACTGCAGATCCGGCTCATGGACGTCGCCGAGGACGCACAGACCCTGGCCGCCTCCCTCAACCACGCGGCGTTCAACCTCGCCAACGCGTTCGGCGCCTGGATCGGGGGCGCGGTGATCGCCGCCGGCCTCGGCTACACCGCGCCGGCCGCCGTCGGCGCGGTGCTCGCGCTGGCCGGGGTCGCCGTCTTCGCGCTCGCCGTGCGGCTGCCGTCGGCGCCGTGATCGGACATCGTGATTGGATACCGACGTGACCGACCCCAGCGCCACCGCTTCCGCCGTGCCCACCCCGCCCGACCCGTTCTTCACCGTCGGCACCCGGCTCGACAACGGACTCGGACGCACCGGCACGATCCACACCCCGCACGGTGACATCCACACCCCGGCGTTCGTCGGCGTGGGCACCAAGGCGACGGTCAAGGCGGTCCTGCCCGAGGCGATGAAGGAACTCGGGGTGCAGGCCCTGCTCGCCAACGCGTACCACCTGTACCTGCAGCCCGGGTCGGACATCGTCGACGAGGCGGGCGGGCTCGGGAGGTTCATGAACTGGGACGGACCCACCTTCACCGACAGCGGTGGATTCCAGGTGATGTCCCTCGGGGTCGGCTTCAAGAAGGTCCTGGCGATGGACGCCGTCGGTGTCCGGTCCGACGACGTCATCGCCGAAGGAAAGGAGCGGCTCGCGCACGTCGACGACGACGGCGTCACCTTCAAATCCCACCTCGACGGCTCCCGGCACCGGTTCACCCCGGAGGTGTCGATGCGCATCCAGCATCAGCTCGGCGCCGACATCATGTTCGCGTTCGACGAGCTGACCACCCTGATGAACACCCGCGGCTACCAGGAGCGGTCCGTCGAACGGACGCAGGCGTGGGCGGTGCGGTGCATCGCCGAACACGAGAAGCTCACGGCGCAGCGCGCCCACCGTCCGTACCAGGCACTGTTCGGGGTGGTGCAGGGGGCGCAGTACGAGGACCTGCGCCGGCAGGCGTGCCGCGGGCTCGAATCGATCGTCGGCGAGTCGGGCCGCGGCTTCGACGGCTACGGCATCGGCGGGGCGCTCGAGAAACAGAACCTCGGCACCATCGTCCGCTGGTGCACCGAGGAACTGCCCGAGCACAAGCCGCGGCACCTGCTCGGGATCAGCGAGCCCGACGACATGTTCGTCGCGATCGAGCACGGCGTCGACACGTTCGACTGCGTGAACCCGTCGCGGGTGGCGCGCAACGCGGCGATCTACCACCCGGACGGGCGGTTCAACATCAACACCAGCCGGTTCCGCCGCGACTTCACCCCGATCGACGAGGACTGCGACTGCTACACCTGCCGCCACTACACGCGCGCGTACATCCACCACCTGTTCAAGGCGAAGGAGATGCTGGCGTCCACGTTGTGCACCATCCACAACGAGCGGTTCACGGTGCGCCTCGTCGACGAGATCCGCGCCGCCATCGACGGCGGGTACCTCGAGGAACACAAGGCCGAGACCCTGGGCCGGTTCTACGCGCGGCGGTGAGCGAGGATCCGCGAACTCCGCAGTCGTCCGCGACGGCGACGGCTGTCGCGGACGACCGGACCGGTCGCGGCGCTCACTGGGCGTAGGTCGGCTCGCGTCGCTTCACGTGTGCGATGACCGCGTAGGTGACCGGCATGACGGCGACCTCGACCAGCGTCTTCCACAGGAACCCGACCACCACGTAGTTCACGAAGTCCGCCCACGTGGTGATGCCGATGACGCCGGCGGCGATCGCGCAGAAGATGAGCGTGTCGGCGAACTCGCCGACGACGGTGGAGCCGATCAGCCGCGCCCACAGATGCTTCTCCTTGGTGACCTCCTTGATGCGCACCAGCACGTAGGAGTTGAGCAACTGCCCGACGAGGTAGCCGGCGAGGCCGGCCAGCAGCAGCCGCGGCACCACCCCGAGGACCGCCTCGAAGGCGGCCTGGTTCTCGTAGAAGTCGGCGGGCGGGAGCTGCTGGGCGACCCAGAAGCACAACGCGGCCAGCGCCACCGCACCGAAGCCGTAGTAGACCGCGCGACGGGTCGCGGCGAAGCCGTACACCTCGCTCAGGACGTCACCGACGATGTAGGCGAGCGGGAACAGGAAGAACGCGCCGTCGGTGATGATCGGCAGGACCTGCAGCGGGCCGAGCGCCCACTCGGCGTCGCCGAAGAACGCCACGCCCTTGCTGGCGGCGACGTTGGAGATGATGAGCACCGCGGTGAACAGGGCCACCAGCCCGGGGTAGTAGCTGCGGACCACGCGGGCGAAGTGCGCATGGTCGGATTGCTGGGTCTGCACGTGCTCTGTCACCCGGCCATCCAAGCACTCGGACCGGAGGAAGGCGAAGAACGGACGAAAAGGACGCGGGTCCCGACCCTGGGGATCGGGACCCGCGACGTGCCGTCAGGGGGCTACGCGCCCGCCCGTGACGGCCCGGTACGCATAGGCGTACGCGATGGTGGTGACGGGCACCGTGACCAGCAGGCCGACGTAGCACAGCAGCGCGCCGACGAAGTTGATCGCGGACAGCACCAGCCACAACAGGATCAGCTGCCCCACGTTGGCGGCGGCGGCGGACGCGCTCGACTTGATCGCCGTAACCGCGTCCTGCCGCTGGTCGATGACGAAGTGCAGCGCCCACACCGTCAGGAAGGCGACGATGATGCCGCCGACGATGACGAGCGAGCCGAGCAGCGTGCCGACCGCGATGAGCAGGGAGACGAGCAGGATCGGACCGAGGCTGCCGACGCGGAAGAAGTCCTTCAGCGCCGGCTTGTGCCCGTCCAGCTCGTACAGGGCCCCGCGCACCGCGGCCGCCTGGACGACGAGCATGCCGATGACGAACGCGACGATCAGCACGATCATCACGACGATCCCGACACCCGTCATGCCGGTGCTGTAGCCGTAACGGTCCGTCGTGGTCGAGGCCATCACGACGCCGAACATCAGGGCACCGAACACGAGGGCGGCAACGACGATCACACCGGCCAGGCTCAGCCAGCCGCCGACGTTCTCACTGAACTTGCGCCACCCGTAGTTCAGCGCGTCGCCGATGTTGATCTGCGCGCGGGGAGGACCGAAGCCGGGCGGGGGCGGGTAGCCGCCGGGGGCGCCGTATCCGGGCGGCGGTCCGTACCCGGCCGGATTTCCCGCCGGGTACCCCGGCGGCCCGTACTGTCCTCCGGGCTGTTGCGGTGCGCCGCCGTACTGGGGAGCGCCGTACTGGGGAGCGCCGTACTGGGGAGCGCCCTGGGGCGGACCGTAGCCGGGCGGGGGCGCGCCGTAGCCCGGCCCCTGCGGTGGGTAACCCTGGGGCGGGCCGTACCCGGGCGGTGGGCCGTACGGCTGCGCGCCCGGGTACTTGTTCGGATCCTGCGGATCGGGATTGGACTCGTAGCCCCCGGTGGTCATCTTGTTCCTCTTGTTCGTAACGGGCCGCGTCGTGGAACGCCCGCGTCCGTCAGGGAGCGACGCCGCGACCGGTGGTCACCCGGTAGGCGTAGGTGGAGGCGATGATCGTCAGCGGAATCGTGACGAGCAGACCCAGGCCGCACGGGATGGCGCCGAGGATGTTGATGCCGACGAGAGCCAGCGCCAGCAGCAGCAACGGTCCCACGTTGGACGAGATGGCACGGAAGCTGGACTTGATCGCGTCCACCGGCTGCTGGTTCTGGTCGATGACGAACTGCAGCGTCCACCAGGTCAGGAAGATGACGATGAACCCGGGGATGATCAGCAGGACGAAACCGACCACGGTCATGAGCGAGACGAGCAGGCTCGCGACCACCACGGCGCCGATGTTCTCGAACTGGAAGAACGAGCCGAACGACGGACGGTTGCCGTCGGTTTCGTGCAGCGCGCCGCGCACGTAGGCGGCCTGGATCAGGATGCCGACGAACACGCTGACGATCGCGCCGATGATGCTGAGCGCCGTCAGTTCGTTCGTGTCGAAGCCGCCGAAGATCACGTTGATCACGAACTGGATCAGTGCCGCCGCGACGACGAACGCGATCCAGACTCCCGCGTTCTGGCTGAACTTCTTCCAGCCGTAGCCGATCGCGTCACCCACGTTGAGCTGCGTGGGGGCGCCGAATCCGCCGTACTGGCTACTGCCCGAGGGGTAGTTGCCCGGCGGGGGCGGGTAGCTGCCGGGCAACTACCCCTCGGGCAG
>NZ_JAALEH010000056.1:0-35916 GCF_011058195.1 Rhodococcus sp. 14C212
CCGACGGCCTCCCCCACCTGCACCTGCCCGGTGCGCACGACCGCACCGAACGGCGTGGACACCGCGTCGGCGAGGATCGCCGCCTGCTCGAGCGGGACGTTGTCGGGCACGAGGGTGAGACCGCCCGCCTGTGCGACGGTGTACTCGGCCCAGGCGCCGTCGTACGCGAAGGCCATCAACTGGATGTTCAGGCAGTTGGTCAGGTCGCCGCGCCGGCACTTGCGGCACTGCATGCACGGTCGTCCGGCCGAGGGCACGACGCGGTCCCCGACCTCCCAACCGGTCACGCCGTCGCCGACGGCGGCGATGGTTCCGGCGGCTTCGTGGCCCTGGGTGACCACCGGCAGCAGGGCCGGGAAGGTGCCGTCGAGCAGGCTCAGGTCCGAGTGGCAGATGCCGCAGAAGGCCACCTTGACGAGCACCTCGCCGGGGCCCGGCGACGGAATCGGAACATCTTCCAGCACATTCGTTCCGGTGTCCGCATGAAAACGCGCGGCGCGCATCGTCTCGGTCATGATCCCCTCATCCTGTTGTGCGGCGGCAGCCAGGGGCGACCCTACTCCCGGCGTATGCGGGGTTGCGCATGTTTGTGCCGCGGATCTCCGGGACGGGTTGCATCCGCCCACGGTGAGTGAGAGCGTCGGAAGGAACCGTCATCGACTTCGAGAGGGTGATTCGCAACAATGCAGACGACCGTCATCGACGACTACCCGACCCGGAACCGCACGAACTGCGTGAGCGTGTCCCGGCCGGATCCGGCGGTGTGGGGATCGGCCACGGGGCCGCTGGACGCCCCGGCCGTCGCCGAGTACGACCGGCGCGGGTTCCACACCGTCGATGCGCTCCTGCCGGCGCACGACGTCGGAAATCTGCTCGACGAGACGGCGCGTCTGGGCCGGGAGCTGGCCGACGACGAGCGGGTCGTGCGGGAGGCGGGAAGCGGGGACGTGCGCTCCGTATTCGACGTGCACCGCCTCTCCGGCACGGTCGCCGAGATCGTCCGGCGGCCGGAGATCGCCGGTACCGCCCGCCAGCTCCTCGGCTCGGAGGTCTACATCCACCAGTCGAGGCTGAACGTCAAGCCGGGATTCCGCGGCGGACCGTTCTACTGGCACTCCGATTTCGAGACCTGGCACGCCGAGGACGGGATGCCGCGGCCGCGGGCGCTGAGCATCTCCGTCGCGCTGACCGAGAACTACGGTTACAACGGTGGTTTGATGATCATGCCCGGTTCGCACCGGACCTTCGTCTCGTGCGCCGGTACCACCCCCGACGACTACTACCGGCAGTCCCTCGTCACGCACGTGCCCCCCACCGGTTCGCCCGACGAGGACACGCTGACCTCGATGGCCGCCGAACACGGCATCGCGACGTTCACCGGCTCGGCCGGTTCGGCCACGGTGTTCGACTCGAACTGCATGCACGGCTCGAACGGCAACATCACCCCGTTCCCGCGGTCGAATCTGTTCGTGGTGTTCAACAGCGTCGAGAACACGCTCGTCGAGCCCTTCTCGGCGCCGCGCCCGCGGCCGGACTACCTCGGCAGCCGGGACTTCACCCCCCTGCGCTGACTCGCCCTCCCTTCCACCTCCCTTCCACCTCCGCTCCGCTCCGCTCCGCGAGCGAATGTATCGCTCACTCGATCAGTCCGACGGCATGATCCATTCGCTCGGGGAGCGGAGCGGGAAAGGGAGGTGGCGGTCAGGAGCGCCGGCGGCGCACCGCGTCGGCCAGCCGGTCGAGCTGGTCGGCTGTGGTGGCCCAGTCGAGGCACGCGTCGGTGATCGACTTGCCGTACTCGAGCTCGTCGGCCCGGCCCAGGGTCAGGTCCTGCCGGCCCGCCTCGAGGAAACTCTCCAGCATCACGCCGACGATGCCCTTCTCGCCCGCGACGAGCCGCTCGGCGATGTCGGTGACGACGTCGACCTGCTTCTCGTGGTTCTTGCTGCTGTTGCCGTGGCTCGCGTCGATCACGACCCGCTCGGGCAGACCGGCCTTGCGCAGCCGGGCCATGGTGTCGGCGACCGTCCCGGCGTCGTAGTTGGGGCCGGCGGAGCCGCCGCGCAGGATGACATGGCAGTCGGGGTTGCCGACGGTCTCGATGAGCGCGGCCTGCCCGTCGAGATCGGTGCCGGGGAACACGTGGCTCGCGGCGGCGGCGCGGGTGCCGTCGACGGCCACCTGCACGTCGCCCTCGGTGGAGTTCTTGATGCCCACCGGCATGGACAGGGCGCTGCACAGTTGCCGGTGCACCTGGCTGGCCGCGGTGCGGGCACCGATCGCACCGTAGGTGACCAGATCCGCGTAGTACTGCGGCAGGATCGGGTCGAGGAACTCGCACCCGACCGGAAGTCCGAGGCCGGACACGTCGAGCAGCAGCTTGCGGCCGATCCGCAGACCGGTGTTGATGTCGTAGGTGCCGTCGAGGTGCGGGTCGTTGAGCAGGCCCTTCCACCCGAGAGTCGTGCGCGGCTTCTCGAAGTACACCCGCATCACCACGTGCAGGTCGTCGCGCAGGTCATCGGCCTTGGCGGCGAGGCGGCGCGCGTAGTCCATCGCGGCGGCGGGGTCGTGCACCGAGCACGGCCCGACCACGACGAGCAGCCGGTCGTCGGTGCCGTCGAGGATCGCCACGGTGTCGGCGCGGCCCGAGCGCACGGTGGCGGCGGCCACCTCGTCGGGGGCGTGCTCGCCACGGACGACGGCCGGGGCGACGAGCGGACTGATCCGCACGGTCCGCTGTTCGTCGAGATTCGCGGTGGAGATGGAGGTGCTGGTGGTCATCGGGGTTCGGTTCCTGTTCCCGGGCCGACCCTGGCTGAACCTGAAAGATCCCAGCGAGCCGGTCCGTGTCCGGCTCGTAGGTGGTGAAGTCAGCGCGCGGTTACGCCGACCGACCCACCCCGGGCCGGCCTGCTAAACCAGAAATATGCACGCTGCATGACGGACACCCTACCCGAGCCCCTGCGAGGGTGCACATCGGGGGTCCGGGGCGAGTCCGCATTGCCAGCGCGACGGCGCCGACCCCCCTACGATCGGAACGAACCGAGAACAACGAACCGAGAACACTGTCCGTACCGCCGAGACGATCGCCGAGGTGTTATGCCGCTCGAAGGTTCACACGAGTCCAGGGACCGGTCGAACGAACCGGAACACACAGCCGACGGCCATCTCGTCGAGGCCCGGTCCGAGGACTTCTCCCATGCCAGAAACCTCGCGGTGGATCCCGACTGGTTCAAGACCGCGGTGTTCTACGAGGTCCTGGTGCGCGCCTTCAACGACTCGAACCACGACGGGACGGGCGATCTGCGCGGGCTGACCGAGAAGCTCGACTACATCGCCTGGTTGGGCGCCGACTGCATCTGGCTGCCCCCGTTCTACGACTCCCCGCTGCGCGACGGCGGGTACGACATCCGGGACTTCCGGGCGGTGCTCCCGGAGTTCGGCACGGTCGACGACTTCGTCACGTTCCTCGACGAGGCGCACAAGCGCGGCATCCGCGTGATCACCGACCTGGTCATGAACCACACGTCCGACACGCACGCGTGGTTCCAGGAGTCGCGCACGGACCCGGACGGCCCGTACGGCGACTTCTACGTGTGGTCCGACACCGACGAGCGCTACCCGGATGCGCGCATCATCTTCGTCGACACCGAATCCTCCAACTGGACGTGGGATCCGGTGCGCAAGCAGTACTACTGGCACCGGTTCTTCTCGCATCAGCCGGACCTGAACTACGACAACCCCGAGGTCCAGGACGCGATGATCGACGTCCTGCGCTTCTGGCTCGACCTGGGAATCGACGGGTTCCGGCTCGACGCGGTGCCCTACCTGTTCGAACGCGAGGGCACCAACTGCGAGAACCTGCCCGAGACGCACGCGTTCCTGAAGAAGTGCCGCGCCGTGATCGACGCGGAGTATCCGGGCCGGGTGCTGCTGGCGGAGGCGAACCAGTGGCCCAGCGACGTGGTGGAGTACTTCGGCGAGCCGGAGGTCGGCGACGAGTGCCACATGGCGTTCCACTTCCCGCTCATGCCGCGCATCTTCATGGCGGTGCGGCGCCAGAACCGGTTCCCCATCTCCGAGATCCTGGCCCAGACGCCGCCGATTCCGAGCAGTGCGCAGTGGGGCATCTTCCTGCGTAACCACGACGAGCTGACCCTCGAGATGGTCACGGACGAAGAACGTGACTACATGTATGCCGAGTACGTCACCGACCCGCGGATGCGGGCGAACATCGGCATCCGGCGCCGGCTGGCCCCGCTGCTCGAGAACGACCGCAACCAGCTCGAGCTGTTCACGGCTCTGCTGCTGAGCCTGCCCGGCTCGCCGGTGCTCTACTACGGCGACGAGATCGGGATGGGCGACAACATCTGGCTCGGCGACCGCGATGCCGTGCGTACCCCGATGCAGTGGACCCCCGACCGCAACGCGGGCTTCTCGCGGGCGGACCCCGCGCGGCTGTACCTGCCGACGATCATGGATCCGACCTACGGCTACCAGTCCGTGAACGTCGAGCGGCAGATGAACTCGACGAACACGCTGCTGCACTGGACGCGCCGGATGATCCAGGTCCGCAAGCAGCATCCGGCGTTCGGCAAGGCCGCCTTCACCGAACTGGGCAGCGCCAACCCGGCCGTCCTGTCGTACCTGCGCGAGATGCCGCTCGGCCCCGACCGCAACTACAGCGACGTCATCCTGTGCGTGAACAACCTGTCCCGGTATCCCCAGGCCGTCATCCTGGACCTGTCGCGGTTCGCGGGGTGGATCCCGGTGGAGCTCACCGGTTCCGTCCCGTTCCCACCGATCACGGAGGAGGGGTACATGGTCACCCTGCCCGGTCACGGATTCTATTGGTTCGCGCTGCAGCCGGATCCGACGAAGGAAGGCGTCGGCGAGCATCCGGTGAGCAGCGAGGCCGAGGCGGCGGTGCAGCCATGAGGGATCCGAACGTGCAACACTACTCCGATGCGGAGCTCGAGGCCCTGCTGGCCGAGTGGCTTCCCCACCAGCGTTGGTTCGCCGCCAAGGGCAGGACCGTCGCCGCCGTCCGGATCATGCTGCGGGAACCGCTCACCGACACCCCCGCGTTCGGAGCGGACCACCTGCTGGTGACCGTCGAGTTCGAATCCGGGGACGAGCAGATCTACCAGGTGCCGCTCGGGTATCGCCCGCACCTGCCCGACGAGCTGGCGCCTTGGGCACTGCCACGGCCCGACGGGAGCGGCGACGACCACACCCACGCCTACGACGGCCTGCGCGATCAGGAGATCATCGACCTGTACGCGCACTCGATCGCCACCGGGCAGGTGTACGGGCCGGTCGAGCTGCACACCGTGCCCGGCACGGTCATCGAGGAGGGACTGCGCGGGCGGGCGCTCAGCGCCGAGCAGTCCAACACCTCCGTCGTGCTGGGCGAGCAGTTGCTGCTCAAGCTCTTCCGCCGGATCACTCCGGGAGTCAACCCCGACGTGGAACTGCACCTCGCGCTCGGCGAGGCGGGCTGCCGGTCGGTCGCCCCCGTGCGCGCGTGGATCGACGCCGAGATCGGCGGCGTGCGCACGACTCTGGCGATGGTGCAGGACTTCGCGGCCAACTCCGCCGACGGCTGGTCGATGGCTCTGGGCAGCGTGCGGGACCTGTTGCTCGAGGCCGACCTGCGGGCGGACGAGGTGGGCACGGACTTCGCCGGCGAATCGCAGCGAATGGGCGCGGCCGTGGCCGAGGTGCACGCGCTGCTGGCGCAGTCCCTCGGGACGTCGCAGCGACCCGTCGGCGAGATCGTCGACGGCATGCTGCGCCGCCTGGACGCGGCCGGTGCCGTCGTACCGGAACTTGCGGAATTCGCCCCGGCGGTGCGGGAGCGGTTCGCGGAGGCGGCGGCCACCGGCACGACCACGGCGCAGCGGGTCCACGGGGACCTGCACCTCGGGCAGGTGCTGCGCACCCCGGAACACTGGCTGCTCATCGATTTCGAGGGCGAGCCCGCCAAGAGCCTCGACGAACGGCGGGAACCGGACAGCGCCCTGCGCGACGTGGCGGGGATGCTCCGCTCGTTCGACTACGCGGCCCACCACTCCCTGCACGATGCGGCGTCGGAGGCCGCCGCCGCGCAACGCGAGTTCCGGGCGCAGGAATGGGCGCAGCGCAACTCCGCCGCGTTCTGCGACGGCTACGCGAGCGCGTCCGGCGCGGATCCGCGTGAGTCCGCCGCGCTGCTGCGCGCCTACGAACTGGACAAGGCCGTCTACGAGGTGGTGTACGAGGCCCGCCACCGGCCACAGTGGATCCGGCTGCCGCTCAACGCGATCCGTCGGCTGGTGCAGGCGACGTAGGGCTGTGGCTGTCGGTTGCCGCCGACAGGGGATCCTCATCTGAGGGTGCCGGGTCGTCGAGTCCGCCCCGATGCGGGCGGTGGACCGGGTCGATCGCGGCCGCTCCCCGGTCCGGGAAGGACCCTTTCCGGCGTGGCCGGCGCATGTCCACGGAGGACCGGTGCCTGCCCGCGGCGGGTGCCGACCGGCCTCTCGCAGTGGCCCGGTGGCGCGGGCCCCGGTCCTCGGACCATCCGTGCATGATGCGTCGGTGCAGGCGGGCCAGGGGTGCCGGCGCCCACCAGTTCGCGTCGCCCATCAGCTTGATCAGTGAGGGAACCAGCAGCATGCGGACCAGCGTGGCGTCGATGACGAGGGCGAAGATCATTCCCAGTCCGATGAACCGCATGATCGTCATCGGTGAGAGCGCGAATGCCGCGGTGACCGTACCGAGTATCAGCGCGGCGCAGGTGACGACACGACCGGTGAGGGCGGTACCGGTGTGCACCGCCGTCTCGGTCGACGCCCCCGCAGCATGCGCTTCGACCATCCGCGACATGAGGAAGATCTCGTAATCGGTCGACAGGCCGAACACGACGGCGAGGATCAACACCACCAGGGTGGGCTGGACGGGCTCCGGAGCCACGCCGATGAGACCGGCGCCATGTCCTTCCTGGAAGATCCAGGTCAGCAGACCGAAGGTCGCCCCGAGGCTCAGTCCTGCCATGGCGACCGCCTTGACCGGCAGCACCACCGTGCCGAAGGCCAGGAACAGCAGCAGCAGTGTCGCGCCCACCATGACGGCGATCATGGTGGGCAACGCCTCGGTGATCGCGTGATTGTTGTCGGCCTCGAGGGCGAACGGTCCGCCGACCTCGATCCGGGTTCCTGCCGGCGGAGCCAGCTCGCGCAGTGCTGCGACGGCCGCGTTCGCGCGCTCGACGTCCGATCGGTCGGTCACCGCCGCGGAGATGACGGTGAAATTCGAGGTCGTGGCGATGGGCTGCGCACCGGTGACCCCGTCGACGGCATCGGCCTGCGCCACGAACCCGAGGCTCGCATGCAGGGGCGGGGGCGAGCCGCCCGTTCCGTGCACCAGGACGGTGATGTCGCCACCAGGTGACCGAAATTCCTGGACCAGCTGTTCGGTGGCCGCGCGAACCGGATTGCCGGGCGGCAGCGAGGTGTAGCTGATCGAGCCGAACCGCGTCAGAAGGACCGGCGCCGCGAACACCACCAGCACGAGGGTGATCGGGACCGCGACGCGCAGCGGATGGCGCATCACCCGGTCGGCGACGGCTCCCCAGAATCGGTGGGCTCGCACCTCGCCGCGCTCGACCGCCCCGCGGCGCCAGGTCAGGCTGTTGATCCGGGCACCCAGAACGGCCAGGGCCGCGGGCACGGCGGTCAAGGACAGCAGGGCCGCGCTGAGGGCGGCCGAGATGGCGCCCAAACCCAGCGACCGGATCACCTCCTGGGGAAAGACGAGCATTCCGGCGAAGGCACATACGAGCAGCAGCGCGGAAAAGCACACAGTGCGGCCCGCGGTGAGAACGGTCCGCCGAACCGCGTCGTTCGGCGAGGCGCCGGAGCGGAGTTCTTCCCGGAACCGGCTGACGATGAACAGTCCGTAATCGATGGCCAGACCGAGACACAGAAGCGAGGTGACGTTGAGGGCAAAGGCATTGACCTCGGTGAACATGGTCAGCAGCCGAAGCGTCCCGAGTGCGCTGAGCACCGACAGCGCGGCGACGAGAACCGGCACCGCCGCGGCGGTCAGTCCGCCGAAGATCATCACCAGCAGAATCAGGGTCAGCGGAAGCGACACCGACTCGGCGACGACGAGGTCGGTCTTCAGTTGCGCGTTGAACGAATCGTCGACCACGGTCTTGCCGGTCAGCTGAGTGTCGACTCCGGGAACCTGCAGCACGGACAGCAGATCGTGGTACGGCGGCCGATCACCCGAGCCGGAATGCTGCAGGGTCACCGCCGCGAGGGCTTGGGTGCCATCGGCGGAGCGCAGGTACGGTTTCTCGACCACGGGCACCGTCCAGTAGGTGTCGACGCGCTCGACCCGGGTGCGATCGAGAACGGCGAGGTGCCCGACCACCTCGGGTCCGATGTCGTCGATGCTCTGCCCGGGTGGGGCGGTGTAGAGGGCGACGATGTCCGGCTCCCGGCGTCCGAGGTGCTCCTCGACCTGGTGCGTGACGTGCGCGGCTTCGCTCCCGTCGTCGAGGAAGCCCGCGAACCTCAGATGGGGGAAGACCCCCAGCCCCCATGCGCCGCCGAGCACCAGCGCGGTGACGGTCACGATCAGCACGAGCCACCGGCGTGCGAGAAGAAATGCTGCCCAGCGGGTCATGGCCGTGGCGGAGGCCGGGTCGGGGACGTCGACATCGTCATCGCGCGACCTGATGGACGGCGGCAGCGAACAGGCGTGGTGACCGCGCAGCCAACGGCACGATGACAGGGCCGAGGCGGGGTTGCCGACGCGCCCACAGCAGGGAGGAGGTCAGCAGGCGTGAGCGTCGCGAAGCCCGTGACCATGCCCGTTCGTAGCGTGCCGGTTGCCCGCATTCGAGGCAGTGCACAAGCGCGCGTGCGCATTTCAGAGCGACGTCGATGCCTTCGCCGGTGATCGCGTCCACGTATCCGGCCGCGTCGCCGACGAGCAGCACACGGCCCGCGACGCGGGCCCTGGCGTCCTGACGCATCGGTCCCGCCCCCCGGACGGCGGTCGCCGCGGTGTCGGGGAGCCGCTGGGCAAGGGTGGGGAATTCGGCCAGCTGCTGGGCGAACGACCCGCGGGTAGCGGAGAGCAGCGCGACGCCGACGAGGCGGGGACCGACCGGGGTGACGTAGGCCTCGCGGTCGCGGGCCCAGTGCACTTCCACGAAGTCGGTCCATGGGGCCACCTCGAAGTGCCGGCGTAGCCCCCACCTGTGGTGACCGGACGGTGGGCGGTCCAGACCCAGCTGCCGTCGGATGGCGGAGTGCAGCCCGTCGGCCGCGACGAGATACCGCGCCGTGGCGCCTGCGGCCGTCACGCACCGGGCATCCTGCGTGATCTCGGGGACCCGGCGCTGCAGCACCGGAACACCTCGTGTCGCGACCTCGGCCTGCAATGCTGCCTGCAGATCGGTGCGGCGCACCCCTAGACCGTGGCCATCGCGGAATTCGGCCTCGGCCCGGCAGTGCCCGTCCGTGTACCGGATCCCCCGGAGGGGATGTCCGTCGAGCGGCACACCGAGTTCGTGCAGGCAGGCGACCGCGCCCGGCATCAGGCCCTCCCCGCAGGCCTTGTCGATCGGCGATGACCTTGACTCGATCACGACAGTATCGAAGCCGGCGCGGGCGGAATACAGGGCCGTGGCCAGCCCGGCGGGACCGGCGCCGACGACGATCAGGTCATGCATCGCGCACCAGTTCGCGCAGGGCGGCGTTCTCGGCGCGGATCCGCACCCGAAGTACCACGGCATCGAGCGCAGTGAAGGTCACCGCGGTCACCCACGCGGAGTGGACGAGCGGCAGTGCCGCACCCTCGACGACGACGGCCACGTAGTTGGGGTGCCGGAGCCGGCGGTACGGCCCACGGCGGATCAGGGGCAATCCGGGCACGATCACGATGCGGGTGTTCCAGCGGTGTCCGAGGGTGAGAATGCACCACCATCTCAGGCACTGCGACGCCAGGACGAGTGCCAGCATCGGCCGGCCGAGGGCCGGCACGTACCGGCGGCCGACGCCGAACGTCTCGATCAGGCATCCGGCCAGCAGCCCCGCGTGCAGTGCCACCATCACCGGATAGTGTCCGCGGCCGCTCTCCCGGCCCCCGCGCTCCATGCTCCACGCCAGGTTGCGCCGGGACACCACCAGCTCGGCGAGCCGCTCCGTGGCGACCGCGGCGACGAGCAGGAGATAGATCACGGCGTCCGCCCTACCACTCGAGGAGGACGAGTTCGGAGCAGAACCCCGGCCCCATGGCCATCATGAGCCCCGGAGTTCCCGGTTCCGGGGGGCGCTGTTCGAGCGTGTCCCGCAGCACGTGCAGGACCGACGACGATGACAGGTTCCCCACTGCGGCCAGCGACCGGCGGGTCATCTCCAACGCCTGCGACGACAGACCGAGCTCGGACTCGACCGCGCGGATCACCTTCGGCCCTCCCGGATGGCAGACCCATGCGGTGATGTCGTCCGTCCTCAATCCATGTTCGGCCAGGAACGAGCGGACGTCCGCACCGAGGTACTTTTCGATCACGACGGGCACCTGGGCATCGAGGACGATCTTCAGGCCGCTCGACCCCACATCCCACCCCATGGTCCGCTCTGTGTCCGGGTACAAGTGGCTGCGCGACGCGATCACCCGGGGCCCGCGCGCCCGGGTCCGTTCGGCGCGCCGGGCGCCGACGGCGGCCACCGCTGCCGCACCGTCGCCGAACAGCCCGGTCGCCACGAGATTGGCGATGGAGTGATCGTTGCGCTGCACCGTCAACGAACACAGTTCCACGGACAGCAGGACGGCCACGTCGTCGGGGTGCCCGACCAGATAGTCGTACAGACGCGCTGTTCCCGCCGCACCGGCAACGCAACCGAGCCCGAAGATCGGCACCCGTTTGACGTCGGGTCGCAGCCCGACCCGATACGCGATCCGGGCCTCCATCGACGGGGCGGCGACACCGGTGACCGTGGTGGACATGATCAAGTCCACCTCGTCGGGTCGAATCCCGGACTGGGCGAGCGCGCCGGTAACGGCAGCCGCACCCAACTCGATCGCACCTTCGATGAACGTGTTGTTGCAATCGTCGAAGTCGTGCAGCTCCGGATAGCGCTCGAGCGGGCGCACCAGGTGCCGCGTCCGGACCTCGGCATTGGCGTGCAGCCGCTGCAACAACCTGATGTCGCCGTCCTCGCCGAGGCAGTAGTCGGCGAACATCTTGGTGAGCTCGGCCTGAGCGTAACGGTGCGGTGGTACGACGCCGCACACCCCCGTCAGCGTCGTCCCCTCGACGAGGGGTTTCGGTGTGGAGCGCTGCCCCGGACCGGCCCGGGGGTCTGCCTGCAGGTGGACGATGCTCATGAGTGACTCCTCGCATCGCGCGGCTTGTGACGCCGCGCCACTTACCCAGCTCGACACTTGTCCGGGATCGGGAGCCTCGATAGCCACCCTAGGGGTGAGAATTGCGACCCTGGGGTGAGAGCCGGGAGCGCGGGGACGTCCGGTTCGGAACCCGGAACGGCGTCACGCTGCCGGGGCTACGCCTTCGGAGCGTGCGGCCGTTATGGGACGTGGGCGCCGGACCGAACGATCTTCCCTCGGTCGGGGATGCTGGTGCAACTGCTCGGATATGCAGTCCCGTGTCGGCGAGCGGAGGTGGGCTGGGGCGATGCGGCGTGACCTGTCGGCGCTGCGGCCTCGTGCGACGTCTGCCGGTCAATTGCCTCCCATCGTGCGAATGGGACTGCGCGGCGCCGAAATATCCGGCAACCCGGGCGGGGTGAGATTTACGATGACTCCCTCGAACCACCGCCCGTTGCCGATGATGTTCGTGTACATGCGGATGAAGGGGTAATACAGCTCCAACGCCCGGTTCAGGTCGTCGTTGCGGGCGTCGAGGATCTGTACGACGCCGCGGAGTTGTTCGAGTGCCGGTCGGATGGTGGCTTCGTTGTCGCGCACCAGTCCGGTCAATTGCCGGGACAGCCGCTGGGTTCCGGTGAGCAGCTGGGAGATCGCCTGCTGCCGGCTGTTCAGTTCACCGATGAGCAGTCCGGCGTCGGTGATCAGTTGAGTGAATTCGGCATTGCGGTCGGCCAGCACCCCTGTGGTGTGCTCGGTCGCGTCGAGCAGTCTGCGCAATTCTCGGTCGCGGCTTGCGATGGTCTGTGAGAGTCGGGTGACGCCGTCGAGGGAGGCGCGGATGTCGTCGGAGGTGTTGGCGAATGCCTGGGACAACACCGTCAGGCTCTGGGCGAGTTGAGTGGAGTCGATCTCCCCGATGGTCTGTGCCGCCGCCGAGAAGGCCTCGAGCACGTCATAGGGAGACGTGGTGCGGTCACGTGGGATCACCTCACGCGGATTCAGGACCTCGGAGCCACGGGGGTCGAGGGCCAAGTACTTCTGCCCCAGGATCGTCTTGATCTGTATGGAGGCGGAGGTGTTGTCACCGATCCACGCATCCCTGGCTCCGAACGTCACCTCGACGTGGTCGCCGTCGAGTTCGACCGACATGACCTTGCCGACCTTGACACCGGCGATCCGGACCTCGTTGCCGGGTCTCAGGCCCGCTGCTTCGGTGAACTCGGCACGATACAGGGCGCCGGCTCCCAGGAGCGGTAGCGAATCGAAGGAGAAGACCGCCAGCGTCGCCAACAGCATCACGAGGATGGCGAGGGCCCCCACCGTGGCCGGGCTGCGAGGTTCGGCCATGGCGTCTGCAACTCCTCCTCGTCGACCGCGATCCGCGTCTCCCCCTGCTGCACACCCACCAGGGCGCCTCCTTCGTTGCGACCCCGGGCCCGCACGGGATCGCAGACCGTTGCCCAGTCAGTGTGATCACTGTCACTGCGGGTGACAAGTTGCGCACCCGAACAACGGACAAATGTCGCAGGGGGCCGGCGAAACAGGGCCGCGTCGTCGACGCCCGATCGGAGCCTCGACGACCTGCGGACCGTGGGCCCGTTGCGCAGAGCGCGGGGCGGTGACCGGTTCCGGCCACCGCCCCGCGTCCCTGCGCGTCGTCGGCAGCGTCAGCGCACCATCAGGTCCAGTTCGTCGTCGGCGACGTCGACCCGGACCTGCCCACCCTCGACGAGCACGTCGTCGAGCAGCAGGTCGGCGATGCGGTCGTCCACGGCGCGCTGGATGGAGCGGCGCAACGGCCGCGCCCCGAACTCCGGCTGGTGGCCGTGCTCGGCGATCCAGTCGACGGCCGCCTCGGTGAACTCGATCTCGATACCCTTGGCGTGCAGTCGCTTGCGGCTGTCGTCCAACAGCAGATCGGTGATCCGGTGCAGCTGCTCGGTGTCGAGCTTGCGGAAGATCACGATCTCGTCGATGCGGTTGAGGAACTCCGGCCGCATCGACTCGCGCAGACGGCCCATCACCCGGTCCCGCAACGGCTTCTCGGCCGCCTCGGCGTCCCCGGTGCTGAAGCCCAGCGCCCCGCCGCGGCTCGAGATGATGTCCGAGCCGAGGTTGCTGGTCATGATCACCACGGTGTTGGTGAAGTCGACCGTGCGACCCTGGCCGTCGGTGAGCCGGCCGTCGTCGAGCACCTGCAGCAGGGTGTTGAACACGTCCGGGTGCGCCTTCTCGATCTCGTCGAGCAGCACGACCGAGTAGGGGTTGCGGCGCACCTGCTCGGTGAGCTGCCCCGCCTCGCCGTAGCCGACGTAACCCGGGGGCGCCCCCACGAGACGGCTGACGGTGTGCCGCTCGCCGAACTCGCTCATGTCCACCCGCAGCATCTTGCGCTCGTCCCCGAACAGCACCTCCGCCAGCGCCTTCGCCAGCTCGGTCTTGCCGACGCCGGTGGGACCCAGGAACAGGAAGCTGCCGACCGGCCGATGCGGATCGCTCATGCCGGCGCGGCTGCGCCGCACGGCACGGGCCACGGCCCGGACGGCCTCGTCCTGCCCGACGACGCGCCGGTGCAGTTCGTCTTCGAGGCCGCGCAGCCGCTCCTTCTCCGCCTGGGTCATCCGCGTCGCCGGGATGCCGGTGGCGCGGGAGACGACCTCGGCGATCTGTTCCGCGGTCACCTCGGGCACCTCGGCAGCGGCGGGTGCGCCGGCATCGAGGCGGGCCTGCACCTCGGCGATCTGGTCGCGCAGTCGCGAGGCCTGCTCGTAGCGTTCCTCCGCGACGGCACGGTCCTTGTCGGCCTCGAGCCGGGACAGCTGCCCGCGCAACGCCTTCTCGTCGACGCGCGGTGAGCGCAGCCGCAGCCGGGCACCGGCCTGGTCGATCAGGTCGATCGCCTTGTCCGGCAGGTGCCGGTCCGGCAGATACCGCACCGACAGGTCCACGGCGGCGTCGAGCGCGTCGTCGGTGTACCGCACGCCGTGGTGTTCGGCGTAGCGGTCCCGCAGGCCGCGCAGGATCGCGACCGCGTCGTCGTGGCCGGGTTCGCCGACGGTCACCGGCTGGAAGCGGCGCTCGAGCGCCGGATCCTTCTCGATGTGCTTGCGGTACTCGTCGAGCGTGGTGGCGCCGACGATGTGCAGTTCCCCGCGGGCGAGCTTGGGCTTGAGGATGTTTCCGGCATCCATCGCGCCCTCGTTGCCGCCGCCCGCGCCGACGACGGTGTGGATCTCGTCGACGAAGACGATCAGCTCGTCCGAGTGCGCGGTGATCTCGTCGAGCACCTTGGTCAGCCGCTCCTCGAAGTCGCCGCGATACCGGGTGCCGGCGACCATGCCGGTGAGATCGAGCTGCACGATCCGCTTGCCGCGCAAGCTGTCCGGGACGTCGCCGTCGACGACGCGCTGGGCCAGGCCCTCGACGATCGCGGTCTTGCCGACACCGGCCTCGCCGACCAGAACCGGGTTGTTCTTGGTGCGGCGGGAGAGGATCTCGACGGTCTGCTCGATCTCGTCGGCGCGGCCGATGACGGGGTCGATGCCGCCGCCGCGGGCACGCTCGGTCAGGTCGACGCCGTACTTGTCCAGGGTGGGGGTGGCGGACCGCTCCTGCGCCGCCTCGGCGGGCGCGGCGGGCTGCAGGGCGGCCTGGAGCGACTGGGCGGTGATCCCGGCCGAGACGAGCAGCCCTCCGACCCCGTGTTCCTGGTCGGCGGCGAGAGCCACGAACAGGTGCTGAGGTTCGATGTAGGTCGCGCCGAGAGCGCGTGTGAGCTGGTGCGCCTCGAGCAGCACCGTCTTGATCGCGCCGGTGAGGGCGGGAGCGGTGACCGCGGTGCGGGCCTGTTCCTGCGGGAGCCGCTGCTCCACCGCGGCCAGGACCTCGGCGGGATCGGCCCCGGCGCGGGTCATGACCGACCGGACCGGGTCCTGCTCCGCCATCACGTGCAGGACGTGGAGCGCATCGAGGTCCGTGTCACCGCGTTCGGCGGCGAATCGGGCCGCAGCGGCCATGAGTTCCTGGGTGCCACGGCTCAGGTAGCGGGTGATGTCGATACGCCCAGGGCCACCAGGCCCGAAGAATGCCGGCATTCCGAAGCCTTTCTCTCGGACTTGAGTCTTTCTCACTCAACTAACGTGTCGGGTCGCCTGTCAATTCCACAGCGCGTGTGATGTGCACCACTTCCGAGAAATGCGAATTTCAGTTGTGCACAACATAGCGGTGCGCTACTTTATTTCTCGTGTCCGACGATCTCGCGCTGGACCGGCAGGTCTGCTTCGCGCTCTACTCCGCCTCCCGGGCCACCACCGCCGCCTACCGCGGCATGCTCGACCGGCTCGGCGTCACCTACCCGCAGTACCTCGTGCTCCTGGCCCTGTGGGAACAGGAGAGCCGCGGAGAACACGGCGGCCGCGGCGTCCGCGACCTGTGCGACGCCCTCGACCTCGACACCGGCACCCTCTCCCCGCTCCTCAAGCGGCTCGAGAGCGCCGGGCTGCTCGAACGCCGCAGGCAGAGCACGGACGAGCGCCGCGTGCAGATACACCTGACCGAGGCAGGGCGGGAGCTGCGCGCCCGCGCCGAGGACATCCCCGCGCGCATGGCCCGCGCGAGCGGCCTCGCGGCCGACGAGCTGACCGCCCTTCGCGACACGCTCCACCGCATGACCGAGGCGCTGCATCGCCCCGAAACCCCCGATCCGCATCCCGCCACCCCACAGGAGAAGCCATGAACGTGCTCTACACCGCCGAAGCACTCGCCACCGGAGAGGGTCGCAACGGCCGCGCCCGGACCTCCGACGGCAAGCTCGACCTGGGCCTCGCCATCCCCACCGAAATGGGTGGCACCGGCGAGGGCACCAATCCCGAGCAGCTCTTCGCCGCGGGATACGCCGCCTGCTTCCACTCGGCGCTGCAACTCGTCGCCCGGCAGGACAAGGCCGACGTGGCCGACTCGGCGGTCGGAGCGCGCGTCGGCATCGGCCGCACCGACGGTGGCGGCTTCGGCCTGAAGGTCACGCTCGAGGTGTCGCTGCCCCATGTGCCGCGCGCACAGGCCCTCGAACTGACCGAGAAGGCCCACCAGGTGTGCCCGTACTCGAACGCCACCCGCGGCAACATCGAGGTCGAGCTCGAGGTCACCGAGGACTGACCCCCGCGCGGCTCGCCGCGGTCACCCTCGCGCGGCTCGCCGCGGTCCACCCCCAGGCACGCGTAGCGTGGATTGCGTGTGCAGGCAGGACGGGCCGCGGCTCGCGCAGTTCACCGCGGGACTCGGCTTCACGCTCGACGACTTCCAGGTCCGGGCCTGTCGCGCTCTCGACGAGGGGCGGGACGTGCTCGTCTGTGCCCCCACCGGCGCCGGCAAGACGGTCGTCGGGGAGTTCGCGGTGCACCTGGCGCTCACCGCCGGCGGCAAGTGCTTCTACACGACGCCTCTCAAGGCCCTGAGCAACCAGAAGCACGCCGACCTCGCCGCGCAACTCGGGGACGAGCGGGTCGGCCTGCTCACCGGCGACGTATCGGTCGATCCGCACGCACCCGTGGTCGTCATGACAACCGAGGTGCTGCGCAGCATGCTGCACGGCCGTTCGCCCCTGCTCGAGGGGCTCACCCACGTCGTGATGGACGAGGTCCACTACCTCGCCGATCGCGAACGCGGCGCGGTGTGGGAGGAGGCCATCCTTTATCTACCCGGCACCGTGCGGCTGGTGAGCCTGTCCGCGACGGTCAGCAACGCCGAGGAGTTCGGTGCCTGGCTGGGCCGGGTCCGCGGCGCGACCACCGTCGTCGTCGAGGAGACCCGGCCGGTTCCGCTGCATCAGCACGTGCTCGCCGGTGGGCGGCTGTTCGACCTGTTCTCCCCCACCACCGGTGCGATCGACGAGAACCTCGTGCGGTACGTCGCGCATCGCCAGCTCGTCGACGCCGCCCCCGCCGTCCCGTCGCGTCGCCGGCGCCGCCGCACAGCCACGCCCGGACCGGCCGGCGTCGACCGGCCCGAGCTCGTCGCGCGGCTCGAGGCCGAGTCGTTGCTGCCGGCGATCTGGTTCCGCTTCAGCCGCAGCGGCTGCGACGAGGCCGTCGCCGAATGCCTGCGCTCGTCGCTGCGCCTCACCGAGGCCGCCGACGTCACCCGCATCCGCCGCATCGTCGACCGGCACACCGCCGGCCTCTCCCCCACCGACCTCGACGCGCTCGGATTCGCCGACTGGCTCGACGGACTCGAACGCGGCTTCGCCGCCCATCACGCGGGCCTGGTGCCGGTATTCCGGCATGCCGTGGAGGAACTGTTCGGCCTCGGCCTCGTCCGGGTCGTCTTCGCCACGGAGACCCTCGCCGTGGGCGTCAACATGCCCGCGCGGACCGTCGTGCTCGAACGCCTCGTCAAGCACACCGCCGCCGGGCCGGTCCGCCTCACCGCCGGCGAGTACACCCAGTTGACGGGACGGGCCGGCCGTCGCGGCATCGATCGGGAGGGCCACGCGGTCGTGCTGTGGAGCCCGGAGGTGCAGCCGGCCACCGTCGCGGGACTCGCCTCCACCCGCACCTACCCGCTGAACAGCTCACTGCGGGTGGGCTACAACACCGCCGTCAACCTCGTCGACCGGCTCGGCGTCGCCGGAGCTCGTGACCTGCTCGGCCGGTCCTTCGCACAGTTCCAGGCGGAGCATTCGGTGGCCGCGCTGGCCACCGCGGCGACGACGAACGCGGCGACGTTGCGCCTGCTCGACGACGAACTCGGGGGCGCCGAGGGTTTCGCCGAGTACCAGCAGTTGCGGGAGCGGCTGGCCGCGGCGCGCACCACCGGCACCGCCGACGCGGTGACCGCTCTCGCGCGGGCCGTGCGTTCGCACCCCGGTCACCGGCACGCCGATCGGGAGCGCCTGATCACCGTCGCCGAGCGCCGTCGTGCGCTGGCCGCCGACACCGAGGTGCTGCGCGGGCAGGTCGTCGCCGCCACCGGCCGGCTGGTGGAGACGTTCGACCGTGTCCTCGGGCTGCTCGACGAACGCGGGTACCTGCTGTCCGATCCGTACACCGGCGAGGCGGTGGCCACCGACCACGGCCGGACACTGGGCCGGATCTATTGCGGCAGCGACCTTCTCGTTGCCGAGTGCCTGCGAACCGGCGTGTGGGCGGGACTCGATCCGGCCGAGCTGGCTGCCGTCGTGTCGAGTGTGCTCGGCGAGTCGCGACGTCCGGCTCCCGGCGGCGGAGCCCCTACGGCCGGTGTCGACGCCGCGTACCGCGCGACGGTCCGGCTGTGGCGGGAGCTGTCGGACGCGGAGCGCCGGCACGGCCTGCCCGAGGGCCCCGAACCGGATCCGGTGGCGATGCGGGCGATCCACCGGTGGGCCCGTGGCGACGGCGTGTCCGCGGCCCTGCGCGAGGCGGCGGAGTCGGATCTGTCGGCGGGCGATCTCGTCCGGCGCTACCTGCGCACCCTCGACCTGCTCGGACAGATCGGCCGGGGCGAGTGCCCGGTGGAGCCGGCCGGCTTCACCGCGGCCGGGTACCCACAGCGCTCTCCAGTTCGGTGAGCGCGCCCTCGAGGAGCTCGACCAGCCGGTCGAGGGCGGGCACCGCGTGGCGGTCGCCGACGACTCCGAGATCGAGCCGGCCGTCGTTCCCGGTGAGGGTGATGGCCAGTGCCTGCCCGTTCAGCACGGCCGGTACGGGGTAGATGCCGGTCAGCCGCGCACCGTTCCAGTACCGGGTGCGGGAAGGTCCCGGCAGGTAGGAGATCAGCACGTTGAACGGCGGCGGGATCTCGTCGACGAACCGCCGCACCGGCTCGAGCGCGAGCGGGCTCAGCGACAACGCGCTGAGCATCAGGAACTGGGTTCCGCTCAGCGCGGTGACCACCCGGTCGGTGTGGACGAGCGAGTCGGCGATCCGGGCGAGCCGCACCGCGGGGTCGGGTTCGTCGGTGGCCAGGCCGATCACCATCGCTCCGACGCCGGGTTCGCGGCCGCCGGGTCCGACCGCGGCGCCACCGAGGTTCAGCGGCACCGGGAGCATCGCGGTCAGCGGCGCCTCCGGGAGCGCGTACCGCTCGGACAGATACGCGCGCAGGCCGCCGGCGCACATCGTCAGCACGACGGCGTCGATGGTGGTGCCCGCCGACGTCGCGACCGAGTGGAGCCGCTCGATCGGCCAGGAGCGCGCCGCGAGGGTCCGGCCCCGGCCCACCGCGACGTTGAAGATCGTGGGCGGCGTCTGCCACGGCAGCGCCACCTGGTGCCGGCGCACGCCCTCCGTGACCAGCCTGCCGATCTCCGGGGTCATCGCGAACACCTCTGCGCCGACGCGGAGCCCGGCGCGCAGCCACGAGGTGGGAAGGGGCGACAGCCGAGCCCGGGGGGCCACCACCTCCGGGCTCCACGGTGCGGGACAGTCGCGGGCGTCGGGGTCGGTGGACATGCTCCGGTGCAGCAGGCGCAGGCCGGCCGGGCCGTCGGCGAGAGACAGGTGGATTTTCGCGTACATCGCGGTGCGCCCGTCCTCGAGTCCCTCGATGACGTACACCTCCCACATCGGGTGGAGCGGGTCGAGCGGGGAACCGTGGATCCGGGAGACGAGGGCCAGTAGGTCGGCCATCGAACCGGATCCCGGCACGGCGGTGTGACGTACGTGAAACCGCAGGTCGACGTCCTCGGGACGGGACCACCACGGGTAGCCGGCCCCGCGCAGCAGCCGCACCGGACGCCGGCGCAGCGGATCCGCCACCTCGTCGTGGGTGAGCAGGGTCTCGTACATGCGACGGGCATGGTCGTCCCCGGCATCCGGCGGGGGCTCGAACAACACGAGAGCCCCGAGGTGCAGTGGACGCGAGGAGGTTTCGAGCAGCACGAACAGCGCCTCGGGAAGGCTCATCACCTGCATTCCCCCATCGTGGCGTCGAAACCGCCCGCGCGTGCGGTAACGCGGCCATCTCCGCAGGGACGTGTCGGCGACGCGCGGAAATGCCGGGACGTCTCCGCGCCGGCGGGACTACCCCTCGTCCAGTCCCGGACGACGCGGAGACGTATGGGCCTGGACTCCCCGCTCGCACGTCCGCGCGGACGCCCGGCGAAGTGACCTCCCTGCCGGGATCGCGGCCCGCAGCGACGATATCAACAAACCGGTCGCACGGTATGTCTTCGGTACGGGTTCCGCCCGTATTTCTCCGCGCGGGCGCGTTTCGACCCGGGAGCGCGTGGCTATAGCCCTTACACGGGCACCGCCCCACGAGAGGTCTCCCGCGCGGCGCGGCGACTCGCGGACCCTTGAAGCGACAGGAGCGCGGACCATGACCATCCAATCCGGAGGTGGGGGCGGGGGCACGATGGCACGGCCGAACTCGTCCGGCCTCGCCGACGTCATCGACACCATCCTCGACAAGGGACTCGTCATCGACGCATTCGTCCGCGTCTCGCTCGTGGGCATCGAAATCATCACGATCGACGCACGGGTCGTGGTGGCGAGCGTCGACACCTACCTGCGTTTCGCCGAGGCAGTCAACAGGCTCGAGATCTCCACGACCGAACCGAAGGGCCTGACGGACGTCGTCGGCGGCGCGGCCGGGAAACTCACCGAGAAGGCCGCCGCGCACAAGACGAAAGGCGCACTGGACTCCGCAGGCGAACGGGTCAGTGGCCTGCTCGCCGGCAGCGAGGGCGAACGGGAGCCGGCGCCACGCCGATCTCGAAACGAGGACCGGTGACGCCCACCGCCCTCGATCGGTGGCACCCGCCCGCCGCGAGGACGGCGTGGGCCCGGCGTCCGGTCACCGCCGCCCGATTCCCCAGCGGACCGGAGCGGGTCTAGTCTCCTCCGGGTGAGGACACCCACCGGTGCGGTTGCGCCGTCCCTGCTGCGGCGGATGGCGGCGCGGGCGACGCTCACTCCCGTCCGGGTGGTGGCGCTGAGCTTCGCCACCGCGATCGCCGTCGGCACGGTCCTGCTTCTCACGCCCGCGGCGAGCCTGCCCGGCACCGCGACCTCCCTCGTCGACGCCCTGTTCACCGCGACCTCGGCGATGTGCCTGACGGGCCTGGTCGTCGTCGACACGCCCACCCACTGGTCCGGCTTCGGCCAGGGCATCATCCTGGCCCTGATCCAGGCCGGCGGGTTCGGGATCATGACCATGGCCTCGCTCGTGGGCCTGCTGCTCGCGAACCGGATCGGCCTCAAGGCCCGATTGAACACAGCCGCCGAGGTGCGTGCCTCGGGGCTCGGCGACGTCCGCTCGGTCGTGGTCGGCGTCGTGCGGATGAGCGTGCTCATCGAGTCGGTCACCGCGGTGGCCCTGGCACTGCGGTTTGCGCTCGGATACGAGGAACCGCCCCTGCGTGCGGTGTGGCTGGGAGTGTTCCATTCCGTCTCGGCGTTCAACAACGCCGGCTTCGCGCTCTACAGCGACAACATCATCGGATTCGCCGACGATCCGTGGATCTGCGTGCCGCTGATGCTCGCGGTGATTCTCGGCGGCATCGGGTTCCCGGTTCTGTTCGAAGTGACCCGGCACCTGCGGGGCCGCAGCCGTCGATGGAGCCTGCACACCCGTCTCACCGTGGTCGTCACCGCGGTGCTGCTGGTGGTGGGCCCTGCGCTGGTGCTCGTGCTGGAATGGAGCCGAACGCTGCAGGGTTACGCAGTGGCGGGGAAGCTGCTCGTCGCCGCGTTCCAGGGCGTCATGCCCCGCACCGCCGGCTTCAACAGCGTCGACTACGCCCAGATGGACCCCGCCACCCTCCTGGTGACGGACGTGCTCATGTTCATCGGCGGCGGCAGCGGCGGCACCGCCGGCGGAATCAAGGTCACCACCTTCGTCCTTCTGCTGTTCGTCATCCTCGCGGAGGCCCGCGGCGAGCGATCGGTGATCGTCTTCGACCGCCGCATCGACACCCGGGTCCAGCGCCAGGCGTTGTCGGTGGCCCTGATCGGTGTCGCCCTGGTGATGGTGCCGACCATCGCCCTGTTGGCGGGGACCTCGTTCGACCTCAACGTCCTGTTGTTCGAGGTCACCTCCGCGTTTGCCACCGTCGGCCTGTCCACCGGGATCACGGCGCAGCTGCCCGTCTGGGGGCAGCTGATCCTGGTGCTCCTGATGTATCTGGGCCGCATCGGATCGATCACCCTCGTGAGCGCTCTCGCCGCCCGCGATCGCGGCCGGCGCTACGAACTCCCGGAAGAAAGGCCCTTCATTGGCTAGGAAATCCGCCTCCGACGTGGTGGTCGTGCTCGGGCTCGGGCGGTTCGGCAAGTCGCTCGCACTCGAGCTGATGAGCCAGGGCGCCGAGGTCCTCGGCATCGACTCCAGCGACGCCGTGGTGCAGAAGGTCGCTCACCGCCTGACCCACGCCGTGGTCGCCGACACCACCGACGAGGAGTCACTGCGGCAACTGTCGGTGCACGAGTACGGCCGCGCCGTCGTGGGGATCGGTTCGGACCTCGAGGCCAGCCTGCTCACCGCCTCCGCCCTGATCAACCTGGGCGTGCACAACATCTGGGCCAAGGCGATCAGCAACGCGCACGCGAAGATCCTCACCCAGATCGGGGTGCACCACGTCGTCCGGCCCGAACACGACATGGGCAAGCGCGTCGCCCACCTGGTGCGCGGACGGATGATCGACTACATCGAGTTCGACGACGGCTTCGCCATGGTCAAGACGACCCCGCCGGCCTTCGTCGTCGGCCGGCGCCTCGCCGACACCGCCATCCGGTCCGACTTCGGCGTCACCGTCGTGGCGATCAAACGTCCCGGCGAGGACTTCACCTACGCCACTGCCGACACCGTTCTCGCTGCCGGGGACACCATCATCGTCTCCGGGCGGGTCCGGAACACCGAACGATTCAGCGAACTCACCTGACAGCACCGGAACGACGTAGGCTGCAGACGATGTCACCGACAGCGCACCAGGAGCCGCCGGACCCCCACTCGGCCGCGGCGTCGAACGGCACCGGTCGTGCCCGGTAGCACGCTGAGGGCCCGGTTCAGCCGTTCCGACGCCCTGACCGACCGACCCGACTTCGCGCTGGTGGGCATCCTGCGGGTGCCGCAGCTACAGACCAGCCCGGGCCGGGCGATCGTGCGCCGGATCGGGTACGCCCTGATCGCCCTGGCCCTGGTGGTGCTCGTCGTCTACCTCGACCGCGACGGCTACTCCGACACCCAGGACAACCAGCTGTCGCTGCTGGACTGCCTCTACTACGCGACGGTGTCGCTCTCGACCACCGGCTACGGCGACATCACCCCCATCACACCGCAGGCCCGCCTGGTCAACGTCCTGGTCATCACCCCGCTGCGGATCTTCTTCCTCATCATCCTGGTCGGCACCACCCTCTCCGCCCTGACCGAAAGTTCCCGCCAAACCTTCCGCATCCAACGCTGGCGACACCGCGTACGCAACCACACCGTTGTCGTCGGCTACGGCACCAAGGGCCGCACCGCGGTCGATGCGATGCTCGGCGACGGCGCCGCGCCGTCGGACATCGTCGTCGTCGACACCGACCCGGTGGTGCTCGACGCCGCCAGCGGCCAGGGCTTGGTCACCGTCCAGGGCTCGGCGACCAAGTCCGACGTGCTGCGCCTGGCCGGGGTGCCGCACTGCGATTCGATCGTCGTCGCCGCCAACCGCGACGACACCGCGGTGCTGGTCACCCTCACCGCCCGCGAACTCGCCCCCGCCGCCAAGATCGTCGTGGCCATCCGCGAATCGGAGAACACCCATCTGCTCCGCCAGTCGGGCGCCGACACGGTGGTGATCTCGTCCGAGACGGCGGGCCGGTTGCTCGGAGCCGCCACCCTCACCCCGAACGTCGTGGAAATGATCGAGGATCTGCTCACCCCGGAGGAAGGGTTTGCGATCGCCGAACGCGAGGTCGAACCCGGCGAGGTCGGCGGCTCACCGCGGCACCTTCCGGACATCGTCCTCGGCGTCGAACGCAACGGCCGCCTGCTGCGTGTCGGGTCCCCGGAGGTCGAGGCGGTGGAGGCCGGCGACCGGCTGCTCTACGTCCGGCGCGTCTCGGACTGATCGGCGCGTCTCGGACCGACCGGCGGGGCGGGAAGTCCGCCCGTGCGGTTGCCGTCCCGGGCCCCGCTCATCCGGCCGGGGCGCACAGCCGGGCCGACAACTCCCACAGCCCGCGGGCGACGGCCTCGTCGTGCGAGCGCGAATTGGATTCGACGCGCTCGGGGTGGCCCCGCATCTCGAACAGGCCACCGGGACCGTAGTACCCGCCGGGCTCGACGTCGGGCGCGGTGGCCGCGTACAGCAGCGGCAGCGCTCCGGTCTGCGCGGACTGCCCCACCAGCCGGTTCGCGACGCCCAGGAACACGTCCTGGATCGACTCGGTGTGGGACTGCAGGTTCGTCGCGGAGTACCCCGGGTGCGCGGCCACCGCCATGACCGGGGACTGCTGCTCGGTGAGCCGGCGCTGCAGTTCGTGGGTGAACAGCAGGTTGGCCAGCTTCGACTGCCCGTACGCCAGCCACCGGTCGTAGCGACGGTACTCCCAGTTCAGGTCGTCGAGATCGATGCGGCCGGCCCGGTGCATGCCGCTCGACATCGTCACCACTCGGTCGGTGACGCGCTCGAGCAGCAGGGCGGTGAGGGCGAAGTGGCCGAGGTGGTTGGTTCCGATCTGCATCTCGAATCCGTCGGCGGTGCGGCGCAGCGGCACCGCCATCACGCCGGCGTTGTTGACCAGCACATCGACCTCGTCGATACCCGCGGCGAATTCACGCACCGACGCCAGGTCGGCCAGATCGAGGCGCCGCACCTGCGCGTTGGGCCCGATCTCCCGGGCCACGGCTTCGCCCTCGGCCACGTTCCGGCACGCCAGCACCACCCGAGCCCCCGCGGCCCCGAGTGCCCGGGCCGCCACCTTGCCCAGGCCGCTGTTGGCACCCGTCACCACGAAGGTGCGGCCGTCCTGCTTCGGGATGTCGCGTGTGGTCCAAGCCGTCATGTCGGCCACCCTACGGTGAACGGGACATCCGGGAAAGAAACCCGCTCGGCCACCCGCCCGGCGCCGACACGTTCCCGAAACGGGCCGGCGACAGGTTCGCCTCACTTCCGTCGCCCGCCGCGCCGGAATTCCGAAGGGGGCCGCCATGCATGCGGCCGCGTGCCCGATGTGCGGACCTGGCCGACCTGTGCGCACACATCCCCGGGGAGATCGGCGCCCCCTGGTGGACACGGTGACCGCGGCGACGCTGTTCGTCCAGTCCCTGGTCACGCTGGGTCTGCGGACCGGCAAAGGGGGCGAGTTCGCCGTCCCGCCGGCGAAGCCGGACGCGGGCCTGCCGGCGCCGTTCGCTAGAGCTCGAACCGCACGCCCGTGAGCTTCTCCGACAGCTCCCACAGTTGCCGGGCGGTGTCCGGATCTCCGGCGCGGCGGCTGTAGGCGGCCACGGTCGGCGGGCCGTACAGCTCGACGAAGCGGTCCGGCCCGATGTAGCCGCCGGTCACCTCGGGATCGGTGGCGGCCACCACCACGGATTCGGCACCCTGGGCCGGAGTGCGCTCGAGCACCTTCTTCCCGAGGCGGAACAACTGGTCGAACCACGTTCCGGTGTGCGTGCCGACCTCGGTGGCCGCGTAGCCCGGATGCGCGGCCACCGCCCGCAGCGGCGATCCGGCGGCCGCCAGCCGGCGCCCGAGCTCGAGGCTGAACATCAGGTTCGCCAGTTTGGATTCCGCGTAGGCCAGTGAGCGGCTGTAGTGCCGGCGGCGCTCCCAGTTCAGGTCGTCGAGATGGATGCGCCCGAACCGGTGGCTCATGCTCGAGACGGTGACCACACGGTCGGTGAGCCGATCGAGCAGCAGCCCGGTCAGCGCGAAGTGCCCGAGGTGGTTGGTGCCCATCTGCATCTCGAAGCCGTCCACCGTGCGGCTCAGCGGCACGCCCATCACGCCGGCGTTGTTGACGAGCACGTCGACGGTCTCGATGCCCGACGCGAACTCCCGCACCGACGCCAGGTCGGCGAGATCGAGCCGACGCACCTCGGCGTTCGGGCCGATATCCCGCGCGACCGCCTCGCCCCTGGCCACGTTCCGGCACGCGAGCACAACGTCGGCACCTGCGGCGCCGAGCGCCCGGGCGGTGGCCTCACCGAGGCCGCTGTTCGCGCCGGTCACCACGAAGGTGCGGCCCCGCAGGGCGCCGGGTGCCGGCAGGGAGAACCGTTCAGGCACCGATGGAGGACTTCATCATGGGCAGCATCGCCCACAGCTGGTCCTGCCAGTAACCCCACGAGTGGGTGCCGGCGGCCGGGAAGTCGAAGTGGGCGGAGTTGATGCCCAGCGTCGCCAACCGCACCTGGAACGCGCGGTTCTGCGCCAGGGCAAGCGCCTCGAGCCCCATCGCGTTACCCGTGTTGAACACCCCGATCGCGGAGTTCGGCCGGTCGTGCTGGCCGGGCAGACCGCTGCCCGCGGAGATCCACATCGGCAGCCCCCGCATGCTGGGCGCGGCGACGAACGGGTCGTTGCGCAGCCACGCCGAGTTCCACGGCGGGCCCCACATCGAGTCGGCGTTGTAGCCGCCGGAGTCGATCATCGCGAGGCGGATCGCCTCCCGCATACCGGGCGCGGACAGGTTCAGGTAACCGGACATGGAACCGGCGAAGCGGAACTGGTCGCGGTGGTAGGCCGCGAGGATCAGCGCCGCGTTGCCCCCCATCGACAGGCCGACGATCGCGTTGCTGGAGCGGTCGATGCCGTACGTACCGGCCAGGAAGTCCGGCAGGTTCTGGGTGAGGAAGGACTCCCACTTGTAGGTGTAGCGCTGGCCGTTGAGGTTGCTCGGCGCGTACCAGTCCGTGTAGAAGCTGGACTGTCCGCCGACCGGCATCACCACGTTGACGCCGTGATCCGACAGCCACGCGGCGTTCGTCTCGTGCTCCCAGCCGCTCACGTCGTTGGTGGCGCGCAGGCCGTCGAGCAGGTACATGGCCTTGTTGCTGCCGTTGTTCGCCAGCCAGATGCGTACCTTGATCTGGCCGACCCCACCCGGCGCCGGCACCCAGTGCTCACGCAGGCGGGAGTAGGGGTCCGCCGAGGCGGTGCCCGCGCCGGCGAAGGCCACCGCGAGCGGCAGTACGAGCGCCGCGATCAGGAATCGGACGAGCGCCCGAACCCCGCGACGTCCGGCCTTGGTTCTGGAAGTATCAGTCACACCAGGCTCCATCAGCACATCTGTAGCAACAACAACTGTGGCCCCGACAGTTACGCAACAACACGGTAGAGGTCCACGTCGGCCCGTACGAGGCTTGCACATAATCGTTATGGAGCAAAGCCGAACCGAAAGGCAGGCGCAATGAGCAGCGACCTCGGCAGGCCGCCCGTCACCGTCGGAATCGACGGCTCCGACGCCGCGAAACAGGCCGCGACCTGGTCCGCAGCCGTCGCCGAGCGGCTCGGCACGGACCTGCAGCTCGTACATTCGCTGCCGGGCCCCCGGAATTATTTCAGTGACGCCGCGCTGCGCGCGCGGGCCGAATACACCCATCGACTCGCCGAAACCGGCCGCGAACTGCTCGACGACACGGCGGCCGAGCTGCACCGGCAGCACCCGGATCTCGAGGTGGTCACAACCGTCCACGACGGGCCACCCGATCTGGCGTTGCTCGAACACGGCGACCGCAGCCGGATGCTCGTGCTCGGAGCCACCGGCACGGGTGCGCTCGGTTCGCTGCTCACCGGCTCCACCGCGCTGCGGGTCGCCAACCGGTCCACCTGCCCGGTCGTCCTCTGGCGGGGCGATCCGGTCCCCGCACCGGGCACGGACCACCGGCCGGTGCTGGTCGGCATCGACGGCAGCGAGGACGCCGGGCCGGTGATCACCGCCGCGTTCGACATGGCCGCGGCGCTCGGGGTGGGCGTCCTCGCCGCGCACGCGTGGGGTGCCGGGGAGGTGGCGGGCCGCACCTCGGCGCTCGAACTGATCGACTGGGCAGTTGTCGAGGCCGAGGAGACGGCGTTGCTGTCCGAGTGCATCGCCGGTCAGCGCGAGCGGTACCCGGACGTGCCGGTCACCGAGATCGTGGAGCAGATCGGCGCCCGGCACCTGCTGCTGCGACTGGCGCAACACGCTCAGTTGAGCGTCGTCGGCAGCCACGGCCGGGGACTGCTCGGCGGCCTGCTCCTGGGCTCGACGAGTCAGGCGCTGCTGCACCATGCGCCGTGCCCGACCATGATCTGCCGTCCGGGGGTGTGACGATGCTGCGCGGATCGATCCGGCTCGGCCGGGTCGCGGGGATAGAGATCCGGGCCCACTGGTCGCTGCTCGCGACGCTCGGGCTGCTGTCGTGGCTGCTTGCCGGGGCGATCCTGCCCGCCCGGATCAGCGGTCCGAGCCCCGCGCAGTTCTGGATCGCGGGCGTCGCCGCGGCGGTGGGCCTGCTGATGTCGCTGCTCGCCCACGAGCTTGCGCACTCGGTGGTGGCGGGCCGCTACGGAGTCGGCGTGGACGGGATCACGCTGTGGCTGCTCGGCGGCGTCTCCGAGCTGCGCGACGAACCGCCGAACCCGAAAGCCGATCTGCGTATCGCGCTGGCTGGACCGCTCACGAGCGTCGGGATCGGCGTCGTGGCTCTGGCGGCGGCCTCGTTCCTCGGCCCGCCCGTCCCGGAGTTGGTGACCGCGACGATCGGCTGGCTCGGCGCGACCAACCTGGTGCTGGCCGTGTTCAACCTGCTGCCGGGTGCGCCGCTGGACGGCGGACGGGTCGTGCGGGCGGTGCTGTGGCGCCGCACCGGCGACCGCCTCGCGGCCGCGAGCGGCGCCGCGCGCTCCGGCCGCGCGGTCGGGCTGGCGCTGATCCTGCTCGGTGCCGCCGAGACGCTCGCCCTCGGCAGCGCGGGCGGCCTGTGGCTGATGCTCCTCGGCTGGTTCCTGCGGACCGCGGCCAACGCCGAGCTCGCGAACGCGTCGCTGAGGCATCAGCTCGGCGACACCCGGGTCGGCGACGTCATGACGCCGTCGCCGGTGGCCGCGTCCGCGAGCTGGAGCGTGGCCCAGCTCCTCGCCGTTGCGGCCCGCGGTTCGCACCACCGGGTGTTCCCCGTCGTCGACGACGGGCACCGGCCCACCGGCGTGGTGTCGCTGTCCGACCTGACGCCCGTCCCGGAGGGCGAGCGCACGATCGTCGCGGTCGCGGACCGGGCCCGGCCGCTGCCCGCGGCGGCGCGGGTGCCCGCCGACGCGTCGCTCGCCGAGGTCGCGAGCCGGGTGCTGCTGCGGCCGGGGCTCGACCTCGTGGCCGTCGTGTCGGGCGAACGACTGGTCGGCATCGTCACGGCGACGGACCTGGTGCGGGCCTGCGATCGCAGCGCGCTGGGTCTGCCCATCCGCCGCCCACCGCCGCCGGACGAGCAGACCTGATCCCGGGTATCCCTAGTCGCGCCGGACCACGAGCAGCGGGCACGGAGTCGTGTGCAACAGCGCCCGGCTCGTCGAGCCGAGCAGCATGCCCTCGAAGCCGCCGCGGCCGCGGCTGCCGACGACGAGCAGTCGCGCGTTCTCCGCCCGCTCGAGCAGGTGGCGCACCGGGCGGTCCCGCACGACGACCCGTTCCACGTCGACGTTCGGATAGTCCTGCGTGCGGCCGGCGAGGGACTCGGCGAGCACGACACTCTCCTGCTGGTCGACGTCCTCCCAGGTGGCTCCGGGCGTGCCGGCGACGACGTCGACGAGGTCGCGGTCGGACCATGCGTGCACCGCCACCAGCGGCGCCTTGTAGCGGTCGGCGGCCTCGAACGCGACGTCGAGGGCGTGCAGGCTCGCCGGCGAGCCGTCGACACCGACCACGACGGGACCGTCCGCGCCCCGCCCGCTCTCGTCGGGCCCGGGGATCACCGCGACGGGGCAGTGCGCGTGCGCGACCACCGCGGAGGTCACCGATCCGACCAGGCCGCCGGTGAACTCGCCGAGACCGCGCCGGCCGAGGACGAGCATCCGCGCCCGGCCGGAGTACCCGAGCAGCGCCTGTGCGGCCACCAGGCTCGACTGTTCGGTGCGTACGGACAGTTCGGGGTGCTCCCGTTCCACGGACTCCGCGGCGGACGCCAGGTTCCGCCGCGCGGTGAATCGCAGTTCGTCGAAGAACGGCGACGAGGCGCCGATCCCGCCGGCGTTCGCGCTGGAGACGAGCAGCAGCGGCGCCCCCGTGGAGGCGGCCTCGCCCGCCGCCCACCGCAGTGCGGCGCGCGCCGGCGCCGATCCGTCGACCCCGACCACGATCGGCGCATCATTCATCGCCCGCTCCTTGTCCCGTTCCGTCCGGTTCTTCCGCCACCAGTGTCGCCATCCTGCGGTCGCCGCGCGGTCGGTTGGCGGAAACAGTTAACGTGCGGGTGTGCGCCGTGCTCCGCTGCCCGTCCGCGACGGCCTGAATCCGACCCGCCTGCGCCTGCCCGAGGGCGGCTCCTGGGCGACGGTGGCGGAGTTTCTGCTGGCGCGCTTCCCCGCCGACGCGGCGCGCGTGCAGGAGAAGGTCGCGGCCGGTGAGGTCGTCGACGGCACCGGTGCGGCGATCACCGGGAACACTCCGTACACGGCGGGCCGATTCGTGTACTTGTACCGCGATCCGCCGGTCGAGGAGCGAGTGCCGTTCGAGATCGATGTCCTGCACCGCGACGAGCACCTGCTGGTGGTGGACAAGCCGCATTTCCTGGCGACGACACCGCGTGGGTCGTGGGTGGCCGAGACGGCGCTGGTGCGGCTGCGCCGCGAACTCGACCTACCGGAGTTGAGCCCGGCCCATCGGCTCGATCGGCTCACGGCGGGCGTGCTGGTCTTCACCGTCCACGCCGGTGCGCGCCGGGCCTACCAGTCGCTCTTCGATGCCCGCCGGGTCGTCAAGGAGTACGAGGCCGTGGCCCGGCACGTGCCCGGGATGCGGTTTCCGCGCGAGGTGCGCAGCCGCATCGTCAAGGAGCGGGGCGTGTTGCAGGCGCGGGAGGTGCGGGGCGAGAGCAACGCCCTCAGCCGCGTCGAACTGCTCGAAACGGACGCCGGGCTGGGCCGTTACCGGTTGCTGCCCCGCACCGGCAAGACGCACCAGTTGCGCGTGCACATGAATTCGCTCGGCCTGCCGATCCTCGGCGACAACCTGTATCCCGATGTTTACGACGTTGCGCCCCAAGACTATTCGCGCCCCCTCCAGTTGCTGGCCCGCGCGGTGGAGTTCGACGATCCGTATACAGGTCGACGGACCCGCTTCGCCAGCGCAGGAAACCTGGCAGCATGGAGGCACAGCACACCAGGACCCCGTTGATCGCGCGGGCTCACGTCTTGGAGGACCCCATGGATAACGGCACCGTCTCGCGCACCTACGACGGCCGCGTCGCCCTGCGCTTCCAGCACGCCTTCGCCCATCCCCCGGACCGCGTATGGCGGGTCATCACCGACCCCGAGTACCTACGCGCCTGGTTCCCGGCCCGCGTAGAACTGGATCTCACCCCCGGTGCCCAGCTCGTCTTCCATGCCACCGAGCAGCAGGCCGAGCGCCTCGGGCTGCCCGCCGACCACACCGCCACGGGCACCGTCATCTCCGTGCATCCCGGGCGCATCCTCGAGTACATGTGGGACGCCGAGGTCCTGCACTGGGAACTGGTGCCGGACGGGTCCGGCGGCTGCTGGCTGACGCTCACGCACACCGTCGAGGACGAGGACTCGGCCTACGCGCACGGCGCCGACTGGCACGCCGGCTTCGAGGTGCTCGAGGCCCAGCTGGAGGGCCGCGACGTGAACTGGTCGCCGTGGGAACGCGCCCGGGAACTCGCCGACAAGTACCGCAACCCGTCCGACTGATCCCCACTCGTCCGGTTGCCGGCGGCTATCCGTCCCGTCCGCTCCGGTCGACGAAGACCTCGTCGACCGGACGTCGCGACGTGGTGGGCAGTCCCCGCGCGCTGCGGGCCCCCAGCCGGATCACCACCTGGGGAAATCCCGCGACCTCCCCGGTCCGCGCCGTCGCCGTGCGCACGATGCCGCGGCTGGCCTCGATCTCCGTCACGTGGGTGAGCGGGCAGGTCGCCAGATGCGCCGCGGTAGCCTCGAGCAGTACCGAGGACATCGCCTCCCCCGCCCGCAGCCAGTCGATCCGCTCGTCGGCCCGGGTGCTGAGCACCGCCAGTGCCGACGCGTCCACCTTCGGCTGCACAGTGTCCAGAGTTCCTGCGCCCGTAGGGAACCGCCGTCCCACATCGATGTCGCCGGCGGCATCGTCGTCGAGCAGCGCGGACGCCGGCACGCCCGTGTCGCCGGGCTCCGCGCGACCGGTCCACCAGGCCAGCTCCTGCCGGTAGGCCTCGTCGCCCTCGCGGATCGCCGCGCTCAGTTCCGACGCCCGCGCGAGGTCCGAGCGGGCCTCGGCGTCGAGGATCGACAGCGACGCCCCTTCCCGGCGGGCGGCGTTCTCCAGATCCACCAGGCTCTCGCGCAGGGTCGTGGGCGGCGCGAACGGGCGCCGGTCGGTGTGCCGGGCATCGATCGCGAGGGCCAGGGCGGCGTCACGGGCGTCGACCGTGTGCGGCCGGTCGAAGTCGAGAACGGCCAGCAGGTCCGGCCGCGACGGATCCGGAAACCGGGTCACGGTGGGGATCCACGACGCGGCGGACAGCGCGACGCGGGCGTGGTGCAGCGCCGCCCCGCAGCCGAGAACCAGCTGCCGGCCGCTCGGATCGGTGTGGCCGAGCATGCGCTCGGCCACGGCATACAGTTCGAGCCGTTCGCCCGTCCACTCCCATCGCCACGGCTGGCTGTTGTGCAGGGACGGCGCCCGGCCCGCCGACTCGACCGCATCCCGGATCGCCGCGGTGTCCGGCCGGATCTCAGTAACCATCGTTGTCTCTCCCACCGCCGCTCGACTCGACCGCATGCCGCCCCACGGACTCGACGATCTGCGCGGCCCAGGTCCCGATCGCGTCCCAGTCCCGGAAGTCCCCGGTGCGTCCTCCGGTCATGCGGGCAACCACGCGTTCGCCGGCGCCGAGCACCTCCGGATCCAGTTTCCCGGCGAACATCCGGTGCTCGCGCGCCCCCGTACGCTCCGTCGCCAGGGAGGCGTCGTACGGCCTGTTCACGGGGCGGTCCTGGTCACCGATCGGGCCCGAGGAGAACAGGAACACGGCGCGCTCCCGCAGCGCGCAGGCGTGCCGATCGACGAAGGTCTTGGCGGGATGCAACCAGTGCCCGAGGTAGACGGCGCTGCCGAGGACCACCGCGTCGTAGCCGTCCACGGCGTCGACCTGCTCGGGCGCGACGACGTCGACGTGCGCTCCCTTGTCGCGCAGGGCAGCCGCGAGAGCCGTGGCGATCTCCGTGGTGGAGCCGTGCCTGCTCGCCGCCGTCACCAGAATCCTCATCTGCGTCCTCCCCGGCCCAGGTTATTCGATGATCGCCCGACGGGCACGCGGTCGGACAGAGTCGAAGGGCCCGCTCGCTTGCCTGCAGCCGCGCCGTGCGGCCGGGCCGCAGCACACCGTGCGGCCGGGCCGCAGCACACCGTGCGGCCGGGCCGCAGCGGCGATCACGTGTGACGGGCACAGGTCGGTGCCGGGGTGGCAGAGTGGTCTGACGAACGCCGCCGACGAGCGCGACGAGGACACGCAGGCAACCGCCGGAACAGGAGTCGGATCGCATGACCACGCCGCCCAGGATCGACGCGGTTCAGGAGTCGGAACGCAAGTACACGGTCGGGCACGGGCAGCAGCTGCCGGACCTCTCGGGCCTGCCCGGCGTCGACGGACACCCCGAACCCGAACTTCAGCAGCTGTCGGCGCGGTACTACGACACCGACGATCTGCGACTGCTGCGCGCCGGGATCACCCTGCGCCGCCGCGAGGGGGGTCACGACGCCGGCTGGCACGTGAAGCTTCCCGCCGGCACGGACACCCGGACGGAGGTGCGCTTCCCGCTCGGCGACGACACCGCCCGGCCACCGGCCGAACTGCTCGCGCTCCTGCACGGGATGCGCCGTGCGCGTCCCGTCGCCCTTGCGGCGGTGCTGAACACCCAGCGGTGGCGCCACCGCCTGATCGACGACGAGGGGCGGGCCCTCGCCGAGATCGTCGTCGACGAGGTCGTCGCGACCCGAGGGGAGGACAGCGAGCCGCAGCGGTGGCGCGAGATCGAGGTCGAGCTCGCCTCGGCCGGAACCGATCTGCTCGATGCCGTCGAGGAGCGGCTGACCGCGGCCGGAATCGAGCGCGCCCCGAGTCCCTCCAAGCTGCATCGGGCGCTCGGCGATCTGCTGCCCGCCGAGGAGCAGGTGCCCGGCCCGGCCGGGCACCTGCGCGACTACCTGCGCGGCGAGCTGCGCACCCTCGAGCTCGCCGAGATCGGCGTGCGCCGGGACGCCCCGGACGCCGTCCACAGCATGCGCAAGGCCCTGCGCCGGATCCGCAGCGCCCTGCAGACGTATGCGGGAACGTTCGCGATCGACGACAGTCTGGTCGAAGAACTGCGTTGGACGGGACGGAAACTCAGCCCGTCGCGCGACCTCGAGGTGCAGTGGGAGCGCATCGTGGACCGCGTCGGGGAGATACCCGTGGAAGCACAGCGCGAGGCCATCCGCGCCCGCGTCGACGAGTACTTCTCCGCCCGGTCGGACGCGGCCCGGCTCGAGGCCGTCGGCACCCTCGACTCGGACCGCTACGCGGCCCTGCTGGATTCGCTCGACGCGCTGATCGACGGGCTGGCGACGGGGGCAGTCGGATCCGGTCCCGGCGAACAACGACGACAGGTTCGCCCGGAGGACCTCGACCGTGCGCTCGCCCGCCTCGCGAAGAAGGTCTCACGCCGGGTCCGCAACGCCGGGGACGCAGCCACGCACGCCGAGCGGGACGAACTCGTCCATCGGGCCCGCAAGGGCGCCAAGCGGATGCGCTACGCCATCGAGGTGCTGCGGCCGCTGCATCGCAAGCGCGCCCAACGCGCCCTCGATCACTTCGACGACTTCCAGGATCTGCTCGGCGAATTCCAGGACTCGGTGGTCGCCCGCGAGCACCTGCTCGACATGGTGTCCGAGCAGGACCACACCGCCGAGTCGAGCTTCGGTCTCGGGATCGTCTACCAGCGCGAACTCGAGATCGGCGAGGAGCAGGTCGCGCACCTCGAAGGCGCGTGGAAGCGGGCGCGGCGGGCGGCGAAACCGCTGTGGAAGTGAGCCACTCCCGGCCGGGTCCTTGTTCCCTGGCCGACCACCGCCGAGAAAGGGCATGCTGAGCCCCGACGACGGAAGGAAACGCGCATGAGCACCCCTGGAGTGATGCGCGCATGGCGTGTCGACCTCCCACGCCCGGCGGCGGAACATCCGCTGCGGCCGGTCCGGGAACCGATTCCCGAACCGGCGCCCGCGGAACTGCTGGTGCGTGTCCTCGCGTGCGGGGTGTGCCGTACCGACCTGCACGTGAGCGAGGGCGACCTGCCGGTGCACCGGCCACACGTCGTCCCCGGCCACGAGGTCGTCGGCGAGGTGGTCGGTGGCGACCTCGGCGAGCACCGGGTGGGCGACCGGG
>NZ_JAALEH010000057.1:0-35771 GCF_011058195.1 Rhodococcus sp. 14C212
TAGTTGACGGTGGCGGTCACGCCGTCCATCCGGTTGAGCTTCTTCTCGATGCGCGCTGCGCAAGAGGCGCAGGTCATGCCGCCGATCGAGAGTTCTACCTCGTGCACCATCTCACCCGTGGTCATGGGCGGGTCCCTTCTCGAGTCGGCGGGTCACTGGGGGGCGAGGCGGTAGTCGCCGGCCTCGTCGAGCGCGGCGGCGACGGCCTCGCCGTCGATGCCGTCGACGCTGGTCACCGTGACGGTGGAGACGCCGCCCGCGACCAGTTCGACGTGTACGTCCTCGACGCCGGGCAGAGCGCGCAGTTCCTCGGTGACGGCGCCGGCGCAGTGGCCGCAGGTCATGCCGACGACGGGGAAGGCCTGGGTGTTCATTCGGGGGTCCTCACTGCTCGGTCCGGTCGGTTCGGTGGGGTGGCTGCCGCAGCGGCAGCCGCTGGCCGTGTCGGTCAGGGGCAGGAGCCGGGTCATCGCGATTCTCCTCTGCGTGGGTACACCTCATTTATACCCCCTAGGGGTATAAGACCGCCAGGGTGGGACCTCCTCTTCATCGAATCTTCAGGTGTGCCGCGTGCCGTCGGGGTGGGACAAGGCCCGAAGGCGGGGGTCGGGTCGCTCTATCCTGAGAGCCTCCGACAGGACCGACGGCAAGGATGTGAGGCGACACCGAGGTGAACGACGAGACGTCGGCCCACGCCCTGTTCCCGGGACCGGATCCCACCGCGACCGCCCACCGCCACGCCGACTGGGCGTCGACCGCGCTCGGGCCGATCGACACCTGGCTTCCCGAACTGACGGCGGCCGTGCGGACCGTCGTTCCGTCCCGGGTGCCCATGCTGCTGTGCTGGGGAACACAGCTGGTGCAGATCTTCAACGACGCCTTCCGGCCCCTCCTCGGGGAGAAGTTCCCGGCGGCGGTCGCCCAGTCGGCCTCCGAGTGCTGGGGCGAGATCTGGGACTTCATCGGTGCTCTCGTCGCCCAGGCGCAACGCGGTGAGCCGACCTTGTCGGAACGGATGCAGTTGTTCATGCACCGCTTCGGCTACACGGAGGAGACGTACTGGACGTTCTCCTACAGCCCGGTCCGGGCCGCCGACGGCACCGTCGAGGGCATCTTCGTCGCCACCACCGACGTCACCGAGCAGGTGCTCGCCGAGCGCCGGGCCGCCGTCCTGCGGGAACTCGGCCAGCTCTCGATGACGGAGACCGACGCCGCCGACGATGCCTGCCGGGCCGCGCTCGGCCTGCTCGCCGGCCACGAGGACGATCTGCCGTTCGGCAGTGCCCACCTGTGCCGCGACGAGGTGATGGCGACGGTCGCCGAGTTCGGCACCGGTCCTGGCGCCGCGTCGGACCTGTCGGAGGTGATCGCCCGGGTCGCCGAGTCCGGCAGGGCCGAGACCGTCGCGGAACTCGGTCCCGAGGGCGACACCGCGGTGGTTCTGCCGCTCCCGGTCTCCGGTGGTGGCCCGGCCGGCTCGCTGGTGCTCGGCGTCAGCCGGTTCCGCGAGCTGAACGAGCAGTACCGGGTGTTCCTGGACATGGTCGCGGTCCGCGTGTCCACGGCCCTGTCCGATGCGCAGGCCTACGAGACCGAACGCCGGCGGGCGGCCGAACTCGCCGAGCTCGACGCCGCCAAGAGCCGGTTCTTCGAGAACGTCAGCCACGAGTTCCGCACCCCGTTGACGCTGCTCCTCGGGCCGCTGCAGACCCTGCTCGACGAGCACGCCGCCGCGCTGCCACCCGCCCAGGTCGACGCCGTCGCGGCGGCTCGGCGGGCCGCCCTGCGCCTGCAGCGGCTCGTCGACATGCTGCTCGACGTCGCGCGGGGGGACGCCGGTGGGCTCGACCCCCACGTCGAGCCCACCGACATCGTCGCGGTGACGCGCGAGGGCGCCGAGCTGTTCCGCGACGCCGCGGACCGCGCGGGACTCGCGCTCCTCGTCGACGTCGACACTGTGCCGAGCCGGTACGTGGCCACCGACCGGGCGATGTGGACACACATCGTGCTGAACCTGCTGTCCAACGCGATCAAGTTCACGCCGGAGGGATCGGTCTCCGTGTCCCTGCGGGGTGACGGGGCGAACCTGGTGCTGTGTGTCGCCGACACGGGCACGGGCATCGCGGAGACCGAGCGGGGCAAGATCTTCGACCGCTTCTACCAGATCGGCGACCGGTCCGGCCGCAGCCGTGAGGGCTCGGGCATCGGGCTGTCTCTCGTCGCGCAATTCGTTGCCGCCCTTGGTGGTTCGGTGTCCGTCGACGCCGTCGACCCACACGGTTCGGTGTTCACGGTGACGGTGCCCGCGGTGCCGAGCCCACAGCCGGCACCGCGCGCCGCGGACGACGTCGTGGCCTCCGCCGGCGCGGCGTACCTGGGGGAGATCGAGGCGTGGCGGCCCGTCACGACGCCCGGCACCGGACCACGCGAGGGGCAACCGTGCCTCCTCCTCGTCGAGGACAACGCGGACATGCGTGACCATCTCGTCGACCTGCTCGCCGCGCAGGGCTGGCACGTCGACGTCACCGCCGACGCCGAGTCCGCGCTCGAGCGGATCCGGACCGAGCTTCCCGACCTGCTCCTCAGCGACGTCATGCTGCCCGGGCGCAGCGGGTTGTCGCTGCTGCAGGACGTGCGGGGCGACGAACGGCTGGCACGGCTGCCGGTGATCCTGCTCACGGCCCGGGCCGGACCGGAGTCGGCCGTCGAGGGGCTGCGCGCCGGTGCCGACGACTACGTCGTCAAGCCGTTCCATCCCCGCGAGCTGATTGCCCGGGTCCGCGTGCACCTGGAGATGTCGCGGTTGCGGGAGGAGTTGCTCGCCGCCGGCGAGCGTGAGGCCGCCTCGCTCCGGACCGCCTTGGAGACACGGGGTGTCACGAGCCGGGCCGTGGGCCTGCTCATGGCAGCGCACCGGGTCGACGCGGACACCGCGTTCGCGCAGCTGTCGGCGATGTCGCAGGCGACGAACGTCAAGGTTCGCACCCTCGCGGCCGAGATCGTCGAGAACTTCACGGCATCGCTCGCCGAGCCGGAGCCGCCACAGCCGTGACGGGGCCGCCGGCGTCGGGCCCTGCCGATTCCGGACCGGCTCGGGTCGGCCGGTAAACTGCGGCTGTCCGGTGTCCGTCCCCGGGCGCCAGCACTACTACCGAGGAGCAGCACGTGGCTCGTGTCGTCGTCGAAGTCATGCCCAAGGCCGAGATTCTCGATCCTCAGGGCCAGGCCATTGTCGGGGCGCTGTCGCGACTGGGCTTCGCGGGCGTGTCCGACGTCCGTCAGGGAAAGCGCTTCGAGCTCGAGGTCGACGGCAGCGTCGACGACGCCGAGGTCGAGAAGATCGCCGAGGCTCTGCTCGCCAACACGGTGATCGAGGACTGGACCGTGCGGCGGATCGACGGTGACGCATGAGTGCCCGCGTCGGAGTCGTCACCTTCCCGGGCACGCTCGACGACATCGATGCGGCCCGCGCCGTCGAACTCGCCGGCGGTGAGGCCGTCAGTCTCTGGCACGGCGACGCCGACCTGCGGGGAGTCGACGCGGTCATCGTGCCGGGTGGCTTCTCCTACGGCGACTACCTGCGCTGCGGCGCCATCGCGCGGTTCGCCCCGGTGATGGGCAAGGTCGTCGAGGCCGCCCGGGGCGGGATGCCGGTGCTCGGCATCTGCAACGGCTTCCAGGTGCTGTGCGAGGCCGGTCTGCTGCCCGGTGCCCTCACCCGCAACGAGGGCCTGCACTTCATCTGCCGCGACCAGTGGCTGAAGGTGGAGTCGAACACCACCGCGTGGACCACCCGCTACGAGGCCGGTGCCGAGATCCTGGTGCCCCTCAAGTCCGGTGAGGGCCGGTTCCAGGCCTCGGAGAAGGTGCTGGACGAACTCGAGGGTGAGGGCCGCGTGGTGTTCCGCTACGCCGGCGACAACCCGAACGGCTCCCAGCGCGGCATCGCGGGCATCTCGTCGGCGAACGGCCGCGTCGTCGGCCTGATGCCGCACCCCGAGCACGCCACCGAAGCGCTCACGGGCCCCAGCGACGACGGGCTCGGCATGTTCTACAGCGTTCTCGACGCGGTCGTCTCCGCCTGATTCCCCCGTGAAGGGACCCGTCGTCCGGTTCGGCCGGAGGAGGGTCCCTTCACCCGTTCGTGGGCAGGGTCAGGTCGAAGCGGGCGCCGGACCCCGGCCCGTCGCTCGCGGCCGTGAGATCGCCGCCGTGGGCGCGGGCGAGACTGCGCGCGATGGTCAGGCCCAGGCCGCTGCCGCCGGGACTGCGGGCCGGATCGATCCGGTGGAACCGCTCGAACACCGCGTCGAGCTGATCCGCGGGGATGCCGTCGCCCGTGTCGCGGACCCGCACCCGCACGGCCGCCCGGTTCGCGCGCTCGCACGTGACGACCACCCGGCCCCCGGCCGGCGTGTGCCGCAGGGCGTTCTCGAGCAGGTTCGCCAGGATCTGCGCCACGCGTTGTGGATCGAACCGGACCGGCGGCAGCGCCTCGGGCAGCTCCGCCTCGAGCCCGACCCGCTTGTCGGCGAACCGCGGGGCCGCGGCCGAGACCGATGCGGTCACCGCCGCGGCGAGGTCGCCCTCCTCGGGGTGCAGGGCGAGCGCGTGCTCGTCTGCGGCGGAGAGGTCGGACAGGTCCGACACGAGACGCCGCAGCCGGTCGAGCTGGTGGTGCATCACCCGCCACGAGGTGGCGTCGGCGGGCAGGACGTCGTCCTCGATGCCCTCGAGGTAGGCCTCGAGCGTCGCGACGGGTGTGCGCAGTTCGTGGGCGAGATCGTCGAGCAGTCGGCGTCGCGAGAGCTCCGTGGTGTACAGGCGGCCCGCCATGTCGGCGAAGGCGTTCTCGAGCCGGGCGAAGTCCGCGTCGCCGGACCGGGTGATCGGCACGTCGTAGCGGCCGCGGGCGACGTGGCCCGCGGCATCCACCAGCCGGCCCACCGGCGCGGTGATGCGGCGCACCAGGACCACGGACGTGATCGCCGCGGCGCCGAGTGCGACGGCTGCCCCGGCGGCGAGCGCGACCGCCCCGGCCTGCGCGAACGCCTCCTCGGTGTGAAGGCGGACCTGCGTGTCCTCCACGCCCGCGTGGGCGAGGTGGTAGTGGAACAGCGGGGCGGCCACCAGCGTCGCGACGACGGTGAGCGTCGCGGCCCCGACGAACAGCACGAGCAGTTGCGCGATCAGCAGCCGCCCACGCAGTCCCAGCCGGTTCACCGCGTGGTCTCCATCGCGTACCCGACCCCGCGCACGGTACGGACGAAGCGCGGGGCGGCGGCATCGTCGCCGAGCTTGCGGCGCAGCGCACGGATGTGGACGTCGACGATGTGCTCGTCGCCGAACCAGTTCGGCCCCCATACCTCGTCGATGATCTGCCGGCGCGAGAGCGCCGCCGACGGTCGATCCGAAAGCGCCAGCAGCACATCGAATTCCGTACGCGTCAGCTCCACCGGCGTGTCGTCGACCGAGACGGTGCGCGACACCGGATCGACGACGAGCCCGCCGATGCGGCGCGGTGCCTCCGCCGCGGTGCCGCTGCGGGGCCGTCGCAGCAGGGCTCGTACCCGGGCGACGAGCTCCCGTGGCCCGAAAGGCTTCACGACGTAGTCGTCGGCGCCCACCGACAGGCCGATCACCTTGTCCACCTCGTCGCCACGGGCGGTGAGCATGAGCACGTACGCGTCCGAGAAGGTCCGCAGTTGCCGGCACACCTCGATCCCGTCGAAGCCCGGCAGCATCAGGTCGAGCACCACGAGCACCGGGTCCGTCTGCCGGGCCAGCGCGACGGCCGTCGGTCCGTCGTAGGCGAGTGCCACCTCGAAGCCTTCCCGCTCGAGATAGCTGGCCACCACCTTCGCCAGGGCTGCTTCGTCGTCGACTACGAGGACGCGTGGACCGGGGGTGTGCACGCGGTCAGCGTACCCAGCGCTCGCCGGCGTCCGTTCCTTGTCGAGGGTCGGGTGTACAACTGGGTGGCTCTGTCCGCCGACCGAGGAGATCCCATGACCAGCGCGGACAGTGTGCGCGCGATGATGCTGGCCCTGCCCGAGGCGCGTGAAGTAGTGGTGGACAGCTGGGGTGACCAGCCCACGTACCGGGTGCGGAACAGGATGTTCGGCCTCCTGGGTTACGGTGCGGCCACGGTCTGCCTCAAAGCCACCGTGGACACGCAGGCGGCCCTGCTCCACGAGGACCCGCACGTGTTCCGCGCGGCCCCGTTCTTCGGGCGCTACGGCTGGGTCGACGTGGTCTTCGCCGCGGTCGATACGGTCGAGTTGGCGGAACTGATCGAGGATGCGTGGCGGCTGACCGCGCCGAAGCGGGTCGTCGCGGCGTTCGATGCCCGCCGGGAACACCGCTGACGATCGAGTGGCGCAGGGTTCCGGCCGTGCCGCGGGTGACCACGACCGGGCGCACCCGGATGCCCGCCACTCGGGTTGCGGCAGAAGATTGTTCGGCGTCCCGTCGACGACGGATCCGATCGCGGTGACTCCGTGCGCGCGCTGCATCACGTATCGAGCAGGCGGAGCTATCGACGCGTCCGTCGCGGTGACCGCGCGTCCAGTTCGTCGCGCAGGGCCCGGTAGGTTGCGAGGTCGATCTCGCCGGAGGCGAGCCGCCGGTCCAGGATCCGGCGGGCGTCGTCGCCGGGATCCGGTGGTGCCGCCGCCCGGATCACCGCCCACACCACCACCCCGGCGAGCAGCAGCCAGAACACCCCCATCGCGAGGGCGGCGGCCCAGCCTGCGCCGCCGTACCAACCCATCATCGCGCACCTCCTACGACGAGTGTGCGCGCCGTCGCATGTGGGCGGGCGTTGCAGCCGATGAAGTTTCGATGAAGGACCGGCCGGGGCGGGGCCACGGCGCCGGGCTCCGCAGATACGGCGAGTAGGTTCGAATCATGTTGTGGAACAGGAGAGTAGTAGCGGCGGCGGCGGCGGTTCCGCTGGCCCTGGTGATCGTGGCGTGCGGCAGCGACGAGCCGCAGCAACAGGCGGGGACGGCGACTCCGGGCACGTCCCAGACCTCGGCCCCGGCCGGGCAGGCGCAGTTCGTCGACGCGGACGTCGAGTTCCTGCAGGAGATGCATCCCCATCACGCGCAGGCCGTGCAGATGGCCCGGGCCGTGCCCGAGCGCAGCGAGGATCCGCAGCTCATCGACCTCGCCGCCCGCATCGAGGCCGCGCAGGGACCCGAGATGGAGCAGATGGTGGCGCTGCTCGACAGCTGGGGGCAGGAGGCGCCGGACGAGGACGGGATGGGTCACGGCGGCATGGGCATGCCCGGCGGGATGCCGGGAATGATGTCCGACGACGAGTGGAACTCGATGATGGGTGCCCGCGGCATGGACTTCGACCGCATGTGGCTGACCATGATGATCGTCCACCACGAGGGCGCGATCGAGATGTCGCAGACCGAACTGGCCGACGGCGTGAATCCGGAGGCGCGGCAACTCGCCGAGTCGATCATCGCGACGCAGCAGGCGGAGATCGACGAGATGCGCGCCATGCTCGAGCGCTAGCACGGTGTCGTGACCGGATCGTGACCGCCCCACCCCTTCCCTTTATACCCCATGGGGGTATCAATGGAGGGGTCCACGGAAACGGAAACGGATCGAGGCGAGAGCCATGACAGAGCTCGCACACCACGGACACGCTGCCCACACCGCGCCGCCCGGAGCGCGCGACGCCCACCGCGCCCGGGACCGGCACGCCGGGCACGGTCCGCACGGTGAGATCTTCCGTCGCAGATTCTGGGTGAGCCTGGTTCTCGCGGTTCCGATCGTGGCGTTCAGCGCCATGTTCGCCGACCTGCTCGGCTACGCGCTGCCCGACGCCGCGTGGGCCGGATGGGTCTCGCCCGTCCTCGGCACGGTCGTCTTCGCCTACGGCGGCAGTCCCTTCCTCGTCGGCGGGTGGAACGAGCTGCGGGACCGTAGGCCCGGAATGATGCTGCTCATCGCCATGGCCATCAGCGTCGCGTTCGCGGCCTCGTGGGTGACCACGCTCGGGCTCGGCGGGTTCGACCTCGACTTCTGGTGGGAACTCGCGCTGCTGATCGTGATCATGCTGCTCGGGCACTGGCTCGAGATGCGGGCGCTGGGCTCGGCGTCGCGCGCGCTCGACGCCCTGGCCGCGATGCTGCCCGACACCGCCGAGAGGGTGACCGCGGACGGCGTCGTGCAGGTCGCGCTCGCCGACCTCGCCGTCGGCGACGTCGCGCTGGTGCGCGCCGGTGCGCGCGTCCCGGCCGACGGCACGGTCGTCGACGGGCGCGCCGACGTGGACGAGTCGATGATCACCGGCGAGTCCCGAGCCGTGCCCCGCGCCGTGGGCGACACCGTCGTCGCCGGCACGGTCGCCACGGACAGTGCACTGCGCGTCCGCATCTCCGCGGTGGGGGAGGACACCGCGCTCGCCGGCATCCAGCGCATGGTCGCCGACGCGCAGGCCTCGTCCTCGCGAGCCCAGGCGCTCGCGGACCGGGCCGCGGCCTTCCTCTTCTACTTCGCCACCGTCGCCGGCGTTCTCACCTTCGCCGTGTGGACGCTGCTCGGCAACGTCGACGAGGCCGTCGTCCGTACCGTCACGGTCCTGGTCATCGCGTGCCCGCACGCGCTGGGCCTGGCCATCCCGCTCGTCATCGCCATCTCGACCGAGCGCGCCGCCCGCGCGGGCGTACTCGTCAAGGACCGGCTGTCGCTGGAGCGGATGCGCGGCGTGGACGTCGTCCTGTTCGACAAGACCGGGACCCTGACCCAGGGACGGCACGTCGTCACCGACGTCGTCGCCACCGCCGGCACCACCGAGGACGACCTGCTGGCCCTGGCCGCCGCCGTCGAATCCGACAGCGAACACCCGGTGGCCCGCGCCGTCGTCGCCGCCGCGGGAGGGCGAGTCATGGTGCCGACGAAGGATTTCCGATCTCTGCCCGGCCGCGGGGTGCGGGCCGTGGTGGACGGGGCGACCGTGTTCGTCGGCGGTCCGGCCGTGCTCGCGGACCTGCGGGCGGACGTGCCCGCCGACGTCGCGGCCGCGACCGACCGCTGGGTCGCCCGCGGAGCGTCGGTGCTGCACATCGTGCGCGACGGCACGGTGCTCGGAGCCGTCGCGCTCGAGGATGCGGTGCGCGAGGAATCGCGGCAGGCGATCGACGCCCTGCACGCGCGCGGGGTGAAGGTCGCCATGATCACCGGGGATGCGCGGCAGGTGGCCGACGCCGTCGCCGCCGACCTCGGTATCGACGAGGTGTTCGCGAACGTGCTGCCCGAACACAAGGACGCGAAGGTCGCCGAGCTGCAGGCCCGCGGGCACCGCGTCGCCATGGTCGGCGACGGGGTCAACGACGCGCCGGCGCTGGCGCGGGCCGACGTCGGCATCGCGATCGGCGCGGGCACCGACGTCGCCGTCGAATCGGCCGGCGTGGTCCTGGCCGCGGACGATCCGCGTGCCGTGCTGTCGGTGATCGCACTGTCGCGGGCGAGCTACCGCAAGATGTGGCAGAACCTGGCTTGGGCCACCGGGTACAACGTCGTCGCGGTGCCCCTCGCGGCCGGTGCGCTGGCCTTCGCCGGGGTGGTCCTGCCGCCTGCGGTCGCTGCCGTGCTCATGTCGGTCTCCACGATCGTCGTGGCACTGAACGCGCAGTTGCTGCGCCGGCTGGAGCTGGATCCGGCGAAGGTCGCGGCCCGGAGCTGAGACGAGCGTCGCCCGACGCGACGAAAGGGGCCCCGCCGCCGTCCCGATCAGCGGCGGGGCCCCTTCTCCTGCGGTCCGGAGCGCGGCCCCCAACCGGCTCCGGCGGGCACCGCCGAATCCCCCGATCGGCCGTGCCGGGCACCACTATGCCGCACGTCGTCGTTGTTGTCTCGAGTAGCATTACGCATCTTTGCCGGGGCCGTTCGGCCGTCTCCTGCCCGGGCCGGGAAACGCGTGAGCGCGACCGCTCGCGGTGAATTCCGCCTTTCACCGGCGCGGGTGCGTCCTGGCGTGTCACGCTCGAACGATGAAGACCAAGACTGCTGTGGTGGCGGCGGTCGCCGCCCTCTTCCTTCTCACCTCCTGCGGATCCGACGACGAGACGTCCGCGCCCACGAGCACGACCCGCCCGGCCGGCAGCGTCGCCTCCAGCGTCGTCCAACGTGCCGTCGACGCAGCGAAGTTGGGGACCTTCGTCGCAACCTTCCGGACGGGATATCCGAACCTGGCCGACGGTCGGGACGACGCCTCCATCGAGGCGATCGTCACCGAGACCTGTCCCCTGATCGACGACGGCGCGAGCGACGAGGAGATCAACAGCCAGGTCGCCGAGCTGTCCGCCAACGGTGCCGTCACCCCCACCGATCAACAGGTGGACCGCATCACCCAGCTCGTCCGCGCCGCCTGCTGACGGCGGACCCGGCGCCGTTGCGGCACACTCGTGTCGGTCCCGTCCGCTACCGTCCCGGCCATGGCACTGAACATCGGCATGATCACCTTCGACAGCGCCGACCCCGGCCCGCTTGCCACGTGGTGGGCCGAGCAGACCGGCGGCCGGATCGAGCAGGACAACGACGGCTGGTTCTACGTCGTCGGAATGCCCGGCACCGCACAGAAACTCGGGTTCCAGAAGGTTCCGGATCCGACTCCGGGCAAGAACCGGATCCACCTCGACCTGGTGGCGCCCGACCTCGACGCCGAGGTGCGCCGGCTCGTCGAGGCGGGCGCGAGCGAGGTGCACCGCCAGGACATGGGCGGGTTCCGGTGGGTGACGCTCACCGACCCGGACGGCAACCAGTTCTGCGTGGCGGGAGGGCACTGACCGGCGCCGGCAGCGCGGCCCCGCGGGCGGGATTCGATCCCGCGCCCGTCGAGGCGACGACGGGGTCACGCCCCTCGCGGGGGACGGGGTGGCGCGGCCGGGGTGTGTCGAGGCGGGTGCGGTGCGAGGATGCAGCCATGCCTACGACCACGCTTGCCGACGCCCAGGGCCTGTGCAACTTCGTCGATCTGTCGCCGTCGCCGTTCCACGTGTGCGCGACCGTCGCCGCCACCCTCACCGACGCCGGCTTCACGCAGCTCACCGAGACCCAGGTGTGGCCGAGCGAGCCCGGCCGCTACTACCTGCTGCGGGGCGGATCGTTGATCGCGTGGAGCACCGAGGGCGCCGACGGCGACCCCGCCCGCCCGTTCCGGATCGTCGGCGGCCACACCGACAGCCCCAACCTGCGGGTCAAGCAGCACCCCGACCTCGCCTCGGCGGGCTGGCAACTGGTCGGTCTCGAACCGTACGGGGGAGCATGGCTGAATTCGTGGCTGGACCGCGATCTCGGCGTCTCCGGCCGGCTCACGGTGCGGGCCGGCAACGGTGCCGAGGACGTCCTCGTGCGCGTCGACCGGCCGATCCTGCGCGTCCCCCAGCTCGCCATCCACCTCTCGGAGGACCGCAAGGGCGTGCAACTGGATCCGCAGCGGCACGTCAACGCCGTGTGGGGAGTGGGCACCGCGCCGCGGTCCTTCCTCGCCTTCCTCGCCGAGGCGGTCGAGGTGGAGGCCGACGCGATCCTGGGCTGGGAGCTGATGACCCACGACCTGGCCCCGTCCACCCTGATCGGGACGGACTCGGACCTCGTCAGCGCGCCGCGGCTGGACAACCAGGGCACCTGCTACGCCGGGACCGCGGCGCTGCTCGCCGCCGTCGGCCACGTCGCCGAGCACGGCGGCCCGGTGCCGCTGCTCGCCCTGTTCGACCACGAGGAGGTCGGCAGCATGTCCGACCGCGGCGCCTTCTCCGACCTGCTGAACACCGTGCTCGAACGGGTCGTGCTGGCCCGCGGCGGGGGCCGCGAGGACTTCCTGCGGACGATGGCCGGCTCGGTGGTGGCCTCCGGCGACATGGCCCACGCCACCCACCCGAACTACCCGGACCGCCACGAACCCGCCCACCGCATCGCGGTGAACGGCGGCCCCGTGCTCAAGGTCAACCAGAATCTGCGCTACGCCACCGACGCCGCCGGCGCCGCCGCGTTCGCGCTCGCCTGCGATCAGGCCGGGGTGCCGCTGCAGCGCTACGTGCATCGCGCCGACCTGCCGTGCGGCTCGACGATCGGCCCCATCACCGCCTCCCGGACCGGACTGACGACCGTCGACGTCGGGGCGCCGCAACTCGCGATGCACTCGGCGCGCGAGCTCATGGGAGCGGAGGACGTCACCGCGTACGCCCGCGCTCTCGGGGCATTCCTCACTCCGGCGAACTGACCGGCACGGCCCGGCATCCGGTGCCAGACTGAGGGGACAATTCGCCCGACCGCGAACGGTGGTGATCCTGTGACCGGCCCGTCGTTCCCCGACCATCTGCTGACGCTCGCCGAATGGACGGAACTGCCCGAATACGAGCAGTTCCACGTCGAGGTCTGCGAAGGGGTGCTGTCGGCGTCGCCGCGGCCCGGATACCTGCACCAGCACGTCGCGTTCGGGCTCGTCGCCCAGCTCGCCGATCAGCTGCCGAAGGAACTGGCCGTGCTCGGCGACGTGGAGGTGCTGCTCACCGAGTCCCCGCTGACGGTGCGCTGCCCGGACGGCATCGTCGTCGACCGGGCGCTGGTGGACGCCGACCCCGACCGCGCGACGGCCGCCGACGTGCGGCTGGTGGTGGAGGTCATGGCTCAGGGCAGCGTCCGCACCGATCGGGTCACGAAGTTCTCCGAGTACGCCGAGGCGCGCATCCCCGCCTACTGGATGGTCGACCTGGTCGAACCCGCGACGCTGGGGGTGTTCGTGCTCGATGACGGGTGGTATCGCTACGACGGTGAGTACACGGGCAAGGTGACGCTTCCGGCCGCGGGTCACCGGGTGAGCGTGGATCTCGACGCGTTGACGGCGGTGCGGCCGCCGCGGGGCGTCGCACCGGTGGACGGTGCCGGGCGTGCGCCCGGATAGACTGGCCGCGGCAGCGCGCGCCCGGCCTGCCGTTTCGATCCCAGAGTGAAGGGACCCGACGCCCAGTGTCACCGCAGGTGGATACCGTCACCCACGCCGCCGAAACCCCCGATGTCGCCCAGCCCTCCCGCGAGCTGGGGCTGAAGGACGACGAGTACGCCCGCATCCGGGAGATCCTGGGCCGCCGTCCCACGGACGCCGAGCTGGCCATGTACTCGGTGATGTGGTCCGAGCACTGCTCCTACAAGTCCTCCAAGGTGCACCTGCGGTACTTCGGGGAGACCACCACCGACGAGATGCGGGCCTCGATGCTCGCGGGTATCGGTGAGAACGCCGGCGTCGTCGACATCGGCGACGGCTGGGCGGTCACCTTCAAGGTCGAATCCCACAACCATCCGTCCTACGTCGAGCCGTACCAGGGCGCCGCGACCGGTGTCGGTGGCATCGTCCGCGACATCATGGCGATGGGCGCCCGCCCGATCGCGGTCATGGACCAGCTGCGCTTCGGCGCCGCCGACGCGCCCGACACCCGTCGCGTCGTCGACGGCGTGGTCCGCGGCGTCGGCGGCTACGGCAACTCCCTCGGCCTGCCCAACGTCGGCGGCGAGACGGTCTTCGACGCCTCCTACGCCGGCAACCCGCTCGTCAACGCGCTGTGCGCCGGAGCGATGCGCAAGGAGGACCTGCACCTGGCGTTCGCGTCGGGCACGGGCAACAAGGTCATCCTGTTCGGTGCGCGCACCGGTCTCGACGGCATCGGTGGCGTGTCCGTCCTGGCGTCGGAGACCTTCGAGGGCGACGAATCTTCTTCCGGCCGGAAGAAGCTGCCGGCGGTGCAGGTGGGGGACCCGTTCACCGAGAAGGTGCTCATCGAGTGCTGCCTCGACCTCTACCGCGAGAAGCTCGTCGTCGGCATCCAGGACCTCGGCGGCGCCGGCCTCGCCTGCGCGACCTCCGAGCTGGCCGCCGCCGGCGACGGCGGCATGCACGTCGCGCTGGAGCGGGTCCCGATGCGCGCGAAGGGAATGACGCCCGCGGAGGTGCTCTCGAGCGAGTCCCAGGAGCGCATGTGCGCCGTCGTGACCCCGGAGAACGTCGACGCCTTCATGGCCGTGTGCAAGAAGTGGGACGTGCTCGCCACCGTGATCGGCGAGGTCACCGACGGCGACCGGCTCGTCATCACCTGGCACGGTGAGACCGTCGTCGACGTGCCGCCGCGCACCGTCGCGCACGAGGGCCCGGTGTACCACCGTCCGGTGCAGCGCCCGGAGTCCCAGGACGCGCTCGTCGCGGACACCACCGCCGGACTGCAGCGCCCGCAGACTCCCGAGGAGCTGAAGGCGACCCTGCTGAAGATGATCGGCTCGCCGCAGCTGTGCAGCCGCAGGTGGATCACCGAGCAGTACGACCGGTACGTCCGCGGCAACACGGTGCTCGCCGAGAACGCCGACGCGGGCGTGGTCCGCGTCGACGAGACGACCGGCCGCGGCATCGCGCTGGCCACCGACGCGTCGGGCCGCTACACCCAGCTGGACCCGTACGCCGGCGCGCAGCTCGCCCTCGCGGAGGCCTACCGCAACGTCGCCGTCACCGGTGCCACCCCCAAGGCCGTGTCCAACTGCCTCAACTTCGGTTCGCCGGAGGATCCGGGCGTGATGTGGCAGTTCCAGCAGGCCGTGCGCGGTCTCGCCGACGGGTGCGCGCAGCTCGGCATTCCCGTCACCGGCGGCAACGTCAGCTTCTACAACCAGACCGGGGCGACCCCGATCCTGCCGACCCCGGTCGTCGCCGTGCTCGGCGTGATCGACGACGTGCACCGGCGCATCCCCACCGGCCTCGGCCTCGAGCCGGGCGAGACCCTGATCCTGCTGGGGGAGACCCGCGACGAGTTCGACGGCTCGATCTGGGCGCAGGTCGAGCACGACCACCTCGGCGGCGTGCCGCCGAAGGTCGACCTCGAGCGGGAGCGGCTGCTCGCCGAGATCCTCACCGCCGGTTCGCGCGACGGCCTGATCTCCGCCGCCCACGACCTGTCCGAGGGCGGCCTCGCGCAGGCGGTCGTGGAGGCCGCGCTGGCCGGCGAGACCGGCTGCCGGATCTTGCTGCCGGAGGACGCGGATCCGTTCGTGACCCTCTTCTCCGAGTCCGCCGGCCGGGTCCTGGTGGCGGTGCCGCGCACCGAGGAGACCCGCTTCACCGGCATGTGCACGGCGCGCAACATGCCGTGGGTGCGGATCGGGGTCGTCGACGAGGGCTCCGACTCCGTCGAGGTGCAGGGCCGGTTCTCGGTCTCGATGGCCGAACTGCGGGAGGTCTACGAGGGCACGCTGCCGGCGTTGTTCGGGTGAGCGATGGTCGGATCCCAGGTCGATCGGCTGGCGTTGATCGAGGCCCGGCAGGGCCGGATCATCGACGCGGTCACCGAATTCGGTGACCGTCATCCCCACACCGCCCAGGCGTGGGGACTGCTGAGCCTGGATTTCACCGGCATCGCCTTCGCGGCCCTGTTCTTCTGCTGGTCGCTGACCCCGTCGCTGCTGCCCCGCGACTGGTTGTTCCAGGGCATCATCGGCGGCATCAACGTCGCCATCGGCTACGGCGTGGGATGTGCCGTCGGCTGGGCCGGGTACCGGCTGCTGCTGGCGAACCGACCGTGGTGGCCGCCGCCGCTGCCCGTGCTGCGGGCGATCAAGGTCGCGGTCCCGGTCGCGGCCGTGCTCGCGTCGCTGGTGGCCCTGGTGTTCGCCTCGCGGCAGCAGCGTCAGCTCGCCGCGCTGATGACCGCCGAGGGCACCACCACCAGCGGGTACCTGCGGACCCTGGTGCTCGCCGCCGCCGTCGCGATCACCCTGATCGCGACCTGGCGGGGGCTGCGCGAACTCGCGGGGATCGTCGCATGGCAACTCGTGCGGCGCCTGCGCATGCCGCCGGGTGCGGCTCGCTCGCTCGGCGCGCTGCTGGTGGTGCTGGTGACCTTCATGCTGATCGACGGTGTGCTGGCCCGGGGTGCCTACGCGGGACTCAACGTGGTGTTCGGTCTCCAGAACAACGAGACCCGCCCCGGAGTCACGCAGCCGCTCGTGCCCGAGAAGTCCGGGAGTCCGGAGTCGTTCGCGGCCTGGGACACGCTCGGCTACCAGGGGCGCGACTTCGTCGGCCGTGGACTGAGCGCCGCGGAGCTGACCGCGATCAACGGCGCCCCGGCGAAGGAACCGATCCGGGTCTACGCCGGACTCGAGACCGCCGACACCCCCGAGGCGCGTGCCGACCTGGTGATCGACGAGCTCGAACGCACCGACGCGTTCGACCGCGAGGTGCTCGTCGTCATCCCGACCACCGGCACCGGATGGGTCAATCCGACCGCGGCGATGATGATGGAACTCGTCCACAACGGCGACGTCGCCCTCGTCGCGTGGCAGTACTCGTACATGCCGAGCTGGATCTCGTTCCTCGCCGACCGCGAGAAGGCCGCCGCCGCGGGCGACATGCTGATCGACCGGGTGCACAACCGGTGGCTCGCCCAGGCCGCCGAGCATCGCCCGAAGCTGTACCTGTACGGGGAGAGCCTCGGAACCCAGTCGGGGGAGGGTGCTTTCGGCACGCTCGCCGAGATCCGCGACACCGTCGACGGTGTCCTGTGGGTCGGTCCGCCCAACTCGAACCGCCTGTGGCGTCAGCTCGTCACCCGGCGCGACCCGGGCACCACCGAGGTCGAGCCGGTGTACGCGGACGGCCTGGTGGTGCGCTTCGCCGACAACCGCGCGTCGATCGACGAACCCGACACCCCATGGTTGTTCCCCCGGATCCTGTACCTGCAGCACGCGTCCGATCCGGTGGTGTGGTGGTCCCCGGACCTGATCTTCACCCGGCCGGACTGGCTGTCCGAACCGCCCGGACCCGATCGGCTGCCGCAGATGCGGTGGTTCCCGTTCGTGACGTTCTGGCAGGTGTCGGCGGATCTGACCAACGCCGCGGGGGTGCCCGACGGTCACGGCCACAACTACGGCACCACGGTGCTCGACGGGTGGCTCGCGATCGCCCGGCCCGACGGCTGGGCGGAGACCGACACCGAGCGGGTGCGGTTCGCGCTGACCGTCATCGACGACCTGCAGGGACCGGAGAAGTGAGCCGGGCGGGACGGGCTCGCCGCCGGCCGTGGCTCGGTCCGGCCGTCGCCGCGGCGGTCGTCGGCTGGGGTGCGGTGCTGCCGGCCACGCGCCTCGGGCCGCGGGGGCGGGCCGTGCTGTCCGCGGCGGTCGGCGCCGCGGCGGTGAGCGCGGCGCGGGCCTCGGGCCTGGAACGGGCGACGCTGGGACTCGACCCGGTGCACCTGGTGTCCGGCGCCCGCTGGGGTGCGGCCGCCGCGACCGTCCCGCTCGCCGCCTACGGGGTGATGCTGGCCGTCCCGTCGCTGCGTTCCCGGCTCGTCGACGAGGCCCGCGCCGAACGCGAGGACTTCTACGAATGGGTGGGCCTGCACATTCCCTTCGGCACCGTCGCCGCCGAGGAACTCCTGTTCCGCAGCGTTCTCGCGGCGCTGCTCGGTCCGGGTGGGGCGGGGTCCGGCCTGCACGCGGCGGCCTTCGGGCTGTGGCACGTGCGGCCCGCGAGGGACGCCGGTCACCACGTGCTCGGAACCGTGCTGGTCACCGGACTCTCCGCGGTGGTCTTCGACGGGCTGCGCCGGCGTAGCGGCAGCGTCCTCGCACCGGCACTGCTGCACCTGGCCCTCAACGTCGGCGGGGCCGTGGCCGTCCGCCTGGCCGGCCTGCCACCCGAGGCGGACGCCGCCGCACCGCGTCGGCGTTAGGCTGGCTCGCCGTGGCACCGCGCAGACCCGTCGACCCCGCCGAACTCCGCGCCGCCCTGCTCCGGGTCGGTCCGTGGTTGCGGGCGGAGACCGACGACGCGCCTGCCCGGACCGACCTCGCGGCGGCCGTGCGCCTGAGTGCCCGCGCCCTCGAACAGGTGGCGCCCGGATCCAGCGTCGAGGTCCGGGTGCCGCCGTTCGTGGCCGTGCAGTGCATCGAAGGACCCCGCCACACCCGGGGCACCCCGCCCAACGTCGTCGAGACCGACCCGCGGACGTGGCTGCGGCTGGCCACCGGTCTCGTCGGATTCGCCGACGCGGCCGCCGAGGGATCGCTGGACGCGTCCGGCAGCCGGGCAGGGGAGATCGCGCACTGGATGCCGCTGCTGCGGTGGTGAGTGGGGGCTACGGGACGCCGGATGGTGCCCCGGCGGCCCGTCGGGGCGGGGCACCGTCGCGCGACCCGTAGAATGGTGTTGCCTCTCTTCTGTCCAGCCCCCAGGGAGCACCCCGGTGACCAGTGCCGATCTGTCGGTCCACACACGTAATCTCCTCGTAGCCGAGGAACCTGAGAACGAACCTCGCGAGGAGTGCGGAGTCTTCGGAGTGTGGGCTCCGGGTGAGGATGTGTCCAAGCTCACGTACTACGGCCTCTATGCGCTGCAGCACCGCGGCCAGGAGGCGGCCGGCATCGCCGTCGCCGACGGCTCGCAGGTCCTCGTCTTCAAGGATCTCGGGCTGGTGAGCCAGGTCTTCGACGAGCAGACGCTCGCCGCCATGTCCGGTCACATCGCGATCGGGCACTGCCGCTACTCGACCACCGGGTCGACCACCTGGGAGAACGCCCAGCCGATCTTCCGCACCACCGCGGCCGGCACCGGCGTCGCGCTCGGCCACAACGGCAACCTGGTCAACACCGCCGAACTCGCTCAGCGCGCCCGCGAGCTGGGCCTCGGCGAGGACCGGCGGGCGGTCACGGCGACCACCGACTCGGACATCGTCGGCGCGCTGCTCGCGCACGCCGCCGCCGACAGCACCGTCGAGCAGGCGGCCCTCGAGCTGCTGCCGACCCTGCGCGGTGCCTTCTGCCTCACCTTCATGGACGAGCACACGCTCTACGCCGCCCGCGACCCGTGGGGAATCCGGCCGCTGTGCCTGGGCCGCCTGGACCGCGGCTGGGTGGTGGCCAGCGAGACCGCCGCGCTCGACATCGTCGGTGCGTCCTTCGTGCGCGACATCGAGCCCGGCGAACTGCTCGCCATCGACGCCGACGGCGTCCGCTCGTCCCGGTTCGCGAACCCCGAGCCCAAGGGGTGCGTGTTCGAGTACGTCTACCTCGCTCGTCCGGACTCGACGATCGCGGGCCGCTCGGTGCACGCGACCCGCGTCGAGATCGGCCGGCGCCTGGCCAAGGAACACCCCGTCGACGCGGACCTGGTCATCCCGGTTCCCGAGTCGGGCACCCCGGCCGCCGTCGGCTACGCCCAGGGCTCCGGCATCCCCTACGGCCAGGGCCTGATGAAGAACGCCTACGTGGGCCGCACCTTCATCCAGCCGAGCCAGACCATCCGGCAGCTCGGCATCCGGCTCAAGCTCAATCCGCTGCGCGAGGTGATCCGCGGCAAGCGGCTCGTCGTCGTCGACGACTCGATCGTGCGCGGCAACACTCAGCGCGCCCTGATCCGCATGCTCCGCGAGGCCGGTGCGCTCGAGATCCACGTGCGGATCGCGTCGCCGCCGGTGAAGTGGCCGTGCTTCTACGGCATCGACTTCGCGTCTCCGGCCGAGCTGATCGCCAACGGCGGCGGCACCCGCGACGCCTCCGAGCGGACCGGGCACGACTTCGACGAGATGGTGGAGATGGTGCGCCGTTCGATCGGTGCGGACTCCCTCGGATACATCTCGATCGACGGGATGATCGGCGCCACCGAGCAGCCCGCATCGCGCCTGTGCGCCGCGTGCTTCGACGGGCACTACCCGATCGCGCTGCCGAAGGAGCACGCCGTCGGGAAGAACGTGCTCGAAGGCATCCTCGGCGGCGCCGCGGGCACCACGCCGGTGCTCGACAACGACAACGCGGACGCATTGAGCCGCCCCTAGACTCGCCCGCCGCCGCGATGCCGGCGGCCACGGTTTCGCGTCGTCGCGCGTCGGCGGTCCGACCCGGTCAGGTACCTTGAGGTGCGCGATCGGCGGGCTTCGGCGTGCGTACACGCGCCCGGCAGCGATGCCGACACACCTGTTCACCACAACTCGAGGCTGGAGCCGACAACCCATGACCGAGGACACAACCCCCGGAGCTTCCTACGCAGCGGCGGGCGTGGACATCGAGGCCGGCGATCGAGCCGTCGAACTGTTCGCACCGCACGCGAAGAAGGCGACCCGCCCGGAGGTGCTCGGCGGCCTCGGCGGATTCGCGGGTCTGTTCGCGCTCAAGGGCGACTACAAGGAACCGCTGCTCGCGGCGTCCACCGACGGCGTCGGCACCAAACTCGCCGTCGCGCAGGCACTCGACAAGCACGACACGGTCGGTCTCGACCTCGTCGCGATGGTCGTCGACGACCTCGTGGTCTGTGGCGCCGAGCCGCTCTTCCTGCAGGACTACATCGCGGTCGGTCGCGTGGTGCCCGAGCGGGTGGCCGAGATCGTCGGCGGCATCGCGGCCGGCTGCGTCCAGGCCGGCTGCGCGCTGCTCGGCGGCGAGACCGCCGAGCACCCCGGCGTGATGGCCGACGGGGACTACGACCTGTCCGCCACCGGTGTCGGCGTCGTCGAGGCCGACAGGCTGCTCGGACCCGACCGGGTGCGCCCGGGCGACGTGGTCATCGCCATGGGCTCGTCGGGCCTGCACTCCAACGGATACTCGCTGGCGCGCAAGGTCCTTCTCGACATCGGCAAGATGAGCCTGACGGCACACGTCGACGAGTTCAGCCGCACTCTCGGCGAGGAACTGCTCGAGCCGACCCGGATCTATGCGAAGGACTGCCTCGCGCTGGCCGCCGAAACCGAGGTCCGTACGTTCTGCCACGTCACCGGCGGAGGACTCGCGGGGAATCTCGCGCGCGTGATGCCGAAGGGACTCGTCGCCGAACTCGACCGCACCACGTGGAGCCCGGCCCCGGTGTTCGGGCTCATCGCCCAGCGCGGCCGCGTCGAGCGGACCGAGATGGAGAAGACCTTCAACATGGGCGTCGGCATGGTCGCGATCGTCGCGCCCGAGGACGTCGACCGGGCCCTCGCGGTGCTCACCGCGCGGCACATCGACTGCTGGACCCTGGGTACCGTGCGCAAGTCGCAGGACCAGGACGACGTGCGGGCCGTGCTGGTAGGCGACCACCCGCGGTTCTGACCCGGCGCCGGCCCGGGTCCGGCATCCGGAGACGCCTCACCCCCGAACCTCGTCACACCCGAAACACGCAGCGCCCGGGCCGTTCAGGACGGCCCGGGCGCTGCGCGTCGTGGTGATGAAGGCGTCGTGGTGAGGAAGGAGCTTTCGGGGTCGCCTCACCGCCCGACCGGGTCCGCAGTGCTGTGCGGGATCCGGACGGCGGGGAGGGTGCCCAGCGGGAGGGGGGAGTCGGTGGTCCGACTCCCCCCTCCCGTGCGTGAGGCTCGGGTCAGCGACGCCAGTCGTCGTCGTAGTCGTCGTCCCAGGCGGAACGACCGTCCGGGCCGGAACGCTGGTCCGCGAAGACCTCGTCCCGGTGCGAGTTGGGTGTACCGCCAGACAGTTCCCGCTGGAGGCTCTCGAAGTCGGTGGCCGGTGAGCTGTACTTGAGCTCCCGTGCAACCTTGGTCTGCTTTGCCTTAGCCCGGCCGCGGCCCATGGCTAACCCCCTCGCGCTTTGACGGGGCGGCCTGGGGAATTTGGCGGCCCCGGTTAATTGAGTATTTTCCTGGCCACCACTCTAGCGTGCAAAAGTCGGTTCCGCCTCCACACACCTGGTTGCGGCAGTGTCCGATTGGTCTCACCCACAGGCGACCTGGGCAAATGCGGTACCCCGGCGGTGCTCAGAGCACCCCGGGGATCGCCCGCACCGTGCCGACCCGAATGCCGCCGCCGAGCACCGGCTGCGAGGCGAGGTCCGCGTGGTCCTCGGACCACGTCACGCCGAGGTGGTGCAGCAGGGCGGCCGTGAGGGGGAGCCGGGCCCGCTCGTGGCCGTCGTCGATCTTGAGGGCGAATGCGGTGCCGTCCGGCAGGGCGCCCGCGTGCACGCCGTCCGCACCGGCCTTGCACAGCAGTCCCGGCACCGCGGGCATCAGCCGGGCGTCGTCCTTGCCACTGCCCGAGACGAGGCGCGGATGACTCCGGATCGCGTCGGCGACGGCCCGTTCCGGCGTCCCGGGCGCGGCCGTCGCCAGCCGCGAATAGGCGCGGGCGAGGTTGAACAGGGGGAGCGGCACGATCGGCAGGCCGCACCCGTCGATTCCGAGATCGGTGTCCTCCACGTCGCGGGCGAGCTCGAGGATCGTCTCGACCACGGCCTGCTGCAGCGGATGGGCGGAGTCGAGGTAGCCCGGCTCGTCCTGCTCGGCGCGGACGGGCCAGCCGTTCGCGGCGCACGTCGCGAGCATCGCCGCGTGCTTGCCGGAGCAGTTCATGTACACCGCCCGCCGCGGGCGGCCGGCTGCGACGAGCGTCGCGCGGGCCGGTTCGTTGCCCGGCAGGTCCGGCGGGCACTGCAGGTCGTCCTCGGTGAACCCGTGCCCGGCGAGCAGCGCCTGCACGAGCCCGACGTGGTCCTCCTCGCCCTCGTGGGAGGCCGTCGCGATGGCCAGTTCCTCCGTCGACCGGGGCACGAATCCGTGGCGCAGCAGTGCCACCGCCTGCAGAGGCTTGTTGGACGAACGCGGGTAGACGGGCGTGTGGATCTCTCCGAGGGCGATCCGCACCTCACCGTCCGGCCCGACCACGACGAGCGAGCCGCGGTGCACGCATTCGCGGAATCCCGACCGCACCACTTCCACGAGTTCGACGCTCAATACTCCACCTGCACCTCTCGTCCGGCGACTCGTCTGCGAGCCTTGTCGGCGACACTAGGGGACAGGTCGGCCTGCCGTTCGAGCATCACCGCGATCCGTGCCGGGTCCCGGCCGGTGAACAGCTCCCGCACGGTCACCCCGTGCTCGGGCACGTGCACGACGGCGATCCCGTTGCCCGCCTCCACCGGGCCTTCGACGATCACCTTCAGGTACGCGCCGGTGTCGCCGCGGGCCGCGAACCGCTTCACCCAGCCCGGTTCCTGCGCCCACACCCCGAACGTGCCGCACGGGGTGCGCGGTCCGGTGACCTCGAGGAGCAGGCCGGCCGAGCCGATCCGCCAGCGCTCGCCGATCACGGCATCCGACGCGGCGATCCCGCTCACGCGCAGGTTCTCGCCGAACCAACCCGCGGGCAGTTCGCGGCCGAGCTCGTCGGCCCAGCGCCGCGCCTCGTCCTCGGCGTACGCGTAGACGGCCTTGTGGCGGCCGCCGTGGTGGGCGGTGTCGCACTGCCGGTCTCCGTGCAGGCCGAGCTGCCGGACCCGCACGGGCCCGGGCACGGGACGCTTGTCGACGGCCGTGTACGGAACGCGGCGGGTGCCGCTGTCGCGGACGGCGTGCACCACGCAGACCGCCTCGACCCGGCCGGTCGGGACGTGCGGGTGGCTCACCGCCCGCGGAGCCGTTCCACGGCGAGCCGGCCGGCCTGCACGGCGGCGTCGTCGGGCACCGAGTCCGGATCGATCGCCGCGGCGCAGGGTCCGGCGACGAGCGCCGTACCGACGGGAACGTTCCGCTTGACGAGGGCCAGCGCGACGGGACCGAGTTCGAAGTGGTCGACGACGGTGCCCACCCGGCCGACGGCGCGACCGTCGGCGGTCACCGGGTCGCCGGGTTCGGGCCGGCCGTCGGCGGAACCGTCGAGGTGCAGCAGGACGAGGTGCCGGGGTGGCTTGCCGAGGTTGTGCACCCGCGCGACGGTCTCCTGCCCCCGGTAGCAGCCCTTGTCGAGATGGACGGCGCCGTGCTCGGCCGGGCCGCCGATCCAGCGGGCCTCGTGCGGGATGGTGCGCTCGTCGGTGTCGAGGCCGATGCGCGGGCGCAGCGAGACGACCCGCAGCGCCTCGAACGCCCAGGTGCCCGCCGGGCGGGCACCGGCGTCGACGAGGGCGGTGAACACGTCGGCGAGCCGTTCGCGGGGCACGAGAAGGTCCCAGGCGTCGTCGGTGGGCCACGGCATGCGCCGGACGAGTCCGCCCCCGGGCAGCGCGGCCGCGGCGTAGACGTCGGCGGGCAGGGCGTCGATGCCCAGCGCGGCCAGGACGGGGGCCTCGCCGGCGTGCGGACCGAGCAGGCTCAGCACGGCCAGTTCGTTGCCGTCCCGCGGCTCGGCCTTGGACCAGAACACCATCTTGGTGAGGAACGCGAGCAGGTCCGGTCCGCGCCGCGGCTCGGTGTCGATCCAGGTGACGCCGTCGAGATCGGTCTGCACGAAGTGGTGCTCGACGCGGCCCTGCGCATCGAGGCTGAGGTTCTCCGCCGAGGTGCCGTCGCGCAGCTGCGCGATGTGCTGGCTCGAGATGGTGTGCAGCCAGCTCAGGCGCTCCTCGCCGGGAACGGCGACGACGAACCGGGTCGATCGGTCGACCACGGCCATGCCGGTGAGGGCGGCGCGCTGTTCACCGAACGGATCGCCGTAGTGCCACGGCAGGCCCGCATCGGGGGTGCCGGCCGGCGCAGGGACGGCGCCGGGACGGGCAAGAAGTGGGCTGTCGGTCACGGAGGGAGTGTCGGCCACGACACCAGTCTAGGAGCGCGGGTCTGTACCGGGAGGAATGGATAGGGTGTGCGCATGGCTGAGCGGGTGCTGGTGACGCTGGACGGCGAGGTTCGGGACGCGGACGTGCCGCTGCTGCATGCGGACGACATCGGGGTGCTGCGCGGCGACGGGGTGTTCGAGACGCTCCTCGTGCGCGGCGGGCGGGCACGCACCGTCGAACAGCACCTGAGCCGGCTCGTGTCGTCCGCCGCGGCGGCGGGACTGCCGGCCCCCGAGCGCGACGACTGGCGGCTGGCGATCGAGGTCGCGCTCGAGCAGTGGAACGCGGAGCAGGAAGGGGCGTTGCGCCTGGTGTACACCCGCGGCCGGGAGGGCGGCAGTGAACCGACCGCGTTCCTGTTGCTGACGCCGGTGGCCGAACGGGTGTGCAAGGCCCGCAAGGACGGGGTGTCCGTGGTGACGCTCGAGCGCGGCTACTCGGTGGATCTCGCGTCGAAGGCGCCGTGGCAGCTGCTCGGGGCCAAGACCCTGTCCTACGCCACGAACATGGCGGCGCTGCGGCACGCCGAGTCGCTCGGCGCCGACGATGTGATCTACATCAGCAGCGAGGGTTACGTGTTGGAGGGGCCACGTTCGTCGGTCCTCATCGCGCGCGGCCGCACGCTGATCACTCCGCCGCCGGAGCAGGGGATCCTGCCCGGCACCACGCAGCAGGCGCTGTTCGACGTCGCGGGCGACCACAATTTCGTGGTGCGGTACGAACCGATCCGTCCTGCCGATCTTGTTGTGGCGGAAGGTGTTTGGCTCGTCTCGAGCGTCGCTCTGGCGGCGCGGGTGCACACCCTCGACGGGCACGCGCTGTCCCGCCGCGCCCTGGTCGGCGAGGTCGAGGCGCTGGTGGACGCCGCGGTCGAGTGAGCGCCGCCGCGGACCGGCCGGGGAGGCGCCGGCCGCGCGGGCGTATGCATGTGTCGGTCGACACCGTCGACGCTTCTGTCCACTTCTACTACTGTTAGTAGTAACAAGGTCTCCGGCGCGTGCGGCGGATGGTCCCTTGTGCACAGAGTCCGAGGCCCGAGCCCGCGCCCCGGATTCGGAGCCTGTCCCTGGGCGTCACCTCGGAGTAGCCATGGATGTGTTGGACCTGTCCCGGTGGCAGTTCGGCATCACCACCGTCTATCACTTCATCCTCGTCCCGCTGACCATCGGTCTCGCCCCGCTCATCGCGATCATGCAGACCATGTGGGTGGTCACGAAGAAGGACCACTGGTACCGCCTGACGAAGTTCTTCGGCAAGCTCTTCCTCATCAACTTCGCCCTCGGCGTGGCCACCGGCATCGTCCAGGAGTTCCAGTTCGGCATGAACTGGAGCGAATACTCCCGCTTCGTCGGGGACGTCTTCGGCGCCCCGCTGGCGCTCGAGGGCTTGGTGGCGTTCTTCCTCGAGTCGACATTCCTCGGCCTGTGGATCTTCGGATGGGGCCGGCTGCCGAAACTGGTCCACCTCGCGACGATCTGGCTGGTCGCGATCGGCGTCAACGCCTCCGCGTACTTCATCATCTCGGCCAACTCGTTCATGCAGCACCCCGTCGGCGCGACGTACAACCCCGAGACCGGGCGTGCGGAGCTGACGAGCATCTGGGAACTGCTGACCAACAACACCGCGCTCGCGGCGTTCCCCCACACCGTCGCCGGGGCGTTCCTCACCGCCGGCACCTTCGTCGCGGGCATCGCCGGCTGGTGGATGGTGCGCAACATGCGGCGCGCCGCGCAGTCCGCGCCGGTCGAGGCCGACCGGCTCGAGGGTGAGGCCCGCGGGATGTTCCGCCCCGCCGCCCGCCTCGGCATGCTCGTCATGATCGTCTCCGGTGTCGCGCTCTTCGTCAGTGGCGACATCCAGGCGAAGCTCATGTTCGAACAGCAGCCGATGAAAATGGCGTCGGCGGAGTCGTTGTGCCACACCGAGACCGACCCTAAGTTCTCGGTCCTGACGATCGGTACCCACAACAACTGCGACGGCGTCATCCACGTCCTCGAGGTCCCGTTCGTGCTGCCGTACCTCGCACAGGGCGAGTTCACCGGCGTCACCCTGCAGGGCGTCGAAGACCTGCAGGACCAGTACGAGGAGCAGTTCGGCCCCGGCAACTACCGGCCCAACCTGTTCGTCACCTACTGGTCGTTCCGCGCCATGATCGGCCTGGCCGCCGGTTCGGCCGCGCTGGCCCTGGCCGGACTGTGGGTCACCCGCCGCGGCCGCGTCCCCGACCAGAAGTGGTTCGGCTGGTTGAGCATCCTCGCCATCCCCACGCCGTTCCTGGCCAACAGCGCCGGCTGGATCTTCACGGAGATGGGACGCCAGCCGTGGGTCGTGCACCCCAACCCGACGGGCGTGGACATGATCCGGCTCACCGTCGACCAGGGCGTGTCGAACAACTCGTCCGGCGCCGTGATCGCCTCGCTGGCGGCCTTCACCGTCGTCTACGGCGCGCTCGGCGTCGTGTGGTTCTGGCTGATCCGCCGCTACACCATCGAGGGCCCGTTGCCGCACGACGCCCACCCGCCGGGTGAGCACGACGACGAACCCGACGACACCGGCCGGCCCAAGCAGCTGTCCTTCGCGTACTAGGAGATCGGTCATGGGACTTCAAGAGGTCTGGTTCGTCCTGATCGCGGTGCTGTTCACCGGGTACTTCGTGCTCGAGGGTTTCGACTTCGGTGTCGGCATGCTGATGCCGGTGCTCGGTCGGGGCCGCACCGAGACGGCCGACACCCGCCGCCGGGTGTTGCTCAACACCATCGGACCGGTATGGGACGGCAACGAGGTGTGGCTGCTCACCGCGGGCGGCGCGATGTTCGCCGCGTTCCCCGAGTGGTACGCGACCCTGTTCTCCGGGTTCTACCTCCCGCTGCTGCTGATCCTGCTCGGCCTCATCGTCCGGGTCGTGGCGATCGAGTACCGCGGCAAGATCGACGACCCCACCTGGCGAAGGCGCTGCGACTGGGGCATCGTCTTCGGGTCCTGGGTGCCGGCCGTGCTGTGGGGCGTGGCGTTCGCGAACATCGTCCGCGGCGTCGCCATCGACGAGAACAAGCAGTACATCGGCGGCTTCTTCGACCTGCTGAATCCGTACGCGCTGCTCGGCGGCGCCACCACCGCGCTGGTGTTCGCGCTGCACGGTGCGGTCTTCATCGCCCTGAAGTCCGCCGACGAGGTGCGCGAGGACGCCGTGAAACTCGCCGCCCGGCTCGCCGTTCCGGCGGTCGTCGTGGCCGGTGCCTTCGTGTTGTGGACACAACTCGCCCACGGCAAGACCTGGACGTGGCTCGTCGTCGGCGCCGCGGCGGCCGCGCTGCTCGCCGTCGTCGTCCTCACCCGCGCGGAGCGCGAGGGCTGGGCGTTCGTGTTCACCACCGTCGCCATCGTCGGCACCGTCGTCCTGCTGTTCGGCTCGCTGTTCCCGAACGTCATGCCGTCCACGCTCGGCGACACCCTGTCGCTGACGATCGAGAACGCGTCGTCGAGCCCGTACACGCTGAAGGTCATGACGTGGGCCGCGGTGATCGTCACCCCGGTGGTCCTGATCTACCAGGGGTGGACGTACTGGGTGTTCCGCCAGCGCATCTCCACCAAGCACATCCCGAAGTCCATCGGCCTGTCGCTCGGGACGAAATGACCGCGCCCGCCGACGCCCCGGTGCGTCCGTTCGGCTCCGCCCCCGGACCGTCGGACGCGCCGCGGCGTCGCGGGCCGATCGACCCACGGTTGTGGCGTTACTCCGCCACCGCACGCGGCTATCTGGCGCTCGCCGTCGTCACGGCCTCGGTCAACGTCGCGATGATCGTCGTGTCCGCACTCGCGATCGGTGCGGTCCTCGCCGGGGTCCTCACCACCGGCTCCACCGACCTCGGCGCATGGCGGACCGAACTGCTGACCCTGGCCGCGGCCGTCACCGTCCGGACCCTCGTCACGTGGGTGCAGTCCCGGTTCGCGCACCGCTCGGCGAGCCGGGTCGTCGCCGAACTCGAGCACGAGGTGCTCGCGGCGGCGACCCGGTGGCCGCCGCGCGAACTCGAACCACGCCGCGACGAGATCGCCACCGTGCTCACCCGCGGGCTCGGCGGCCTCTCCGAGTACCTCACCGGATACGTGCCGGCCCTCCTGCTCGCCGTCACGCTCACCCCGATCACGGTGGTGGTCATCGCCTTCCAGGACCTCACCTCGGCGATCATCGTCGTCGTGACGCTGCCGCTCATCCCGGCGTTCATGATCCTCATCGGGCTGCTGACCAAGGGCAAGGCCGACCGCACGCTCCGAACCATGACGACGCTGTCGGCCCAGCTGCTCGACCTGATCGCCGGTCTGCCCACGCTGCGCGCGCTCGGCCGCGAGCAGGGGCCGGCACAGAAGGTGCGCGAACTCGGCGACGACCACCGCCGCACCACCATGTCGGCGCTGCGCGTGGCCTTCCTGTCCGGCACGGTGCTCGAATGGCTCGCCACCCTCTCCGTGGCGCTGATCGCGGTGAGCATCGGCCTGCGCCTCGTCTACGGCGACATGGCCCTCGAGGCGGGCATCGTCGCGCTGATCCTCGCTCCCGAGGCGTATCTGCCGCTGCGTACGGTGGGCGCGAAGTTCCACGCTGCCGAGGACGGTAAGGCCGCCGCCGAGCGCGCCTTCACGATCCTCGACCGTGCCCCCGCGCCCAGCTCGGGACCGGAGTGCGCCGAATTCGATTCCAGCGCAGCCGAACTGACGTTGACCGGCCTCAGTGTCGCGAGCCGCGACGGCTATGCCCCGTTCCGGCTCGACGCCGTGTGCCGGCCGGGCGCCGTGACCGTGCTGACCGGAGCGAACGGCTCGGGCAAGTCGACGGCGCTGCTCGCCGTCCTCGGCCTCGCCGCGCCGGTGGAGGGCCGCGTCGAGGTCGGTGGCCGTGCCGTGGTGGCCGACGACGCGTGGTGGGGGCAGGTGGCGTGGCTGCCCCAGCGGCCCGTGCTGCTCCCCGGCACGCTGGCCGACAACCTGCGCCTCACCGGCGTGGACCTTACCACCCCCGGGCTCGACGACATCTGTGCGGCAACAGGATTCGACGAAGTGCTCGAAGAGCTCCCGGACGGCTGGGACACCGTCGTCGGCGCCGGCGGCAGCGGTCTGTCGCTCGGGCAGCGGCAACGGCTCGCCCTCGTCCGCACCCTCGCCGCGGACCGGCCCGTGCTGCTGCTGGACGAGCCGACCGCCCACCTCGACGACACGACCGAGACCACGGTCCTGGCGACGGTGCGGGAACTGGCCCGGCGCGGACGCACCGTGGTGATCGTCGCGCACCGCCCGAGCATCCTGGCGATCGCCGATACCGTCGTCCGGGTCTGCGCCCACAGCGACGCGACCTCCGGCAGAGGGGAGCGGTGATGAACGATCTGCGTCGCGCGATGGCGCTGCTCGAACTGCGCCCCGGCCGGGTCGCCGCCGCCGTCGCCGCCGGTGTCGCCACCCTGGGCAGCGCCCTCGCGCTGGCGGGCCTGTCGGCCTGGCTGATCATCCGTGCGTGGCAGATGCCGCCGGTGCTGGATCTGACGGTCGCCGTCGTCGCGGTGCGGGCCCTGGGCATCTCCCGCGGCCTGTTCCGCTACCTCGAGCGGCTCGCCGGCCACGACACCGCGCTGCGCGGCACCACCGCCGCTCGCACCCGGCTCTACCGGCGCCTCGCCGACGGCGACCCGGTGGCCTCCGCCGGCCTGCGCCGCGGGGACCTGCTCGCCCGCACCGGCGCCGACGTCGACGCCCTCGGGGACGTGGTGGTGCGGGCGCTGGTGCCCATCGCCGTCGCCGCGATCCTCACCGTCGCCGCCGTCGGCTGGCTCGCCCTGATCTCCCCGGCCGCGGCGGCGGTGCTCGCCGTCGCGCTGCTCGTCACCGGCGTCGCGGCCCCGTGGCTGTCCGCCCGTGCCGCGGCCCGCGCCGAGGCCGACAGCGCCGCCGCCCGCGTCCGGTTCTCCCGCGACGCGGTCACCGCGCTCGACCACGCCGCCGAGCTGCGGGTCGCGGGCTTGCTCCCGCAGGCCGTCGGCCGGGCGCACCGCGCGGGTACGGACGCGGTGCGGGCCACCGACCGCGCGGCCGTACCCGCCGCGTACGCGGAGGCCGCCACCCCCCTCGCGGTCGGGGCGAGCGTCCTGGGGTCGCTGCTCGTCGGCATCACGGTCTTCGCCGAGGGCGGGATGAGCCCGATGTCGCTCGGGATCCTCGTGCTGCTGCCCCTGTCCGCGTTCGAGGCGGGCGCGGCGCTGCCCGGCGCCGCCGTCACCCTGACCCGCGCCCGGATCGCGGCGCGGCGCGTGGTCGACCTGCTCGACCGCGCCGACCGGCCGGTGCCGCACGGCACCCGGCCCGTCCCGGAACCGTGCCACCTGCGTGCCGTCGATCTGCGCAGCGGCTGGCCCGGCGGACGGGACGCGGGGCCCCTCACGCTCGACCTGCCACCCGGTGCGCGCGTCGCCCTCGTCGGGAGCAGCGGCAGCGGCAAGACCAGCACACTGATGACCCTCGCAGGGTTGCTCGAGCCCGTCGCCGGGACCGTCACCCTCGGCGGCGTGCCGCTCGCCGAGCTCGAACCGGCAGCCCTGCGGCAGGAGGTCGGATTCTTCGCCGAGGACGCCCACCTGTTCGAGACGTCCGTGCTGGAGAACCTGCGGGTGGCCCGCGGCCACCTCACCGAGGCCGAGGCGCTGGACGTGCTCGGCGACGTCGGGTTGGGGGAGTGGGTGGCCGGGCTTCCCGACGGACTGCACAGCACCCTGGCCGGCGGTGCGCGGGCTGTCTCCGGGGGCCAGCGTCGCCGGTTGCTGCTCGCGCGGGCGCTCGTGTCCCCTGCGCGGGTGCTGCTGCTCGACGAGCCGACCGAGCATCTCGACGCCGCTGACGGCGCGCAGCTGCAGCGGCTGCTGCTGGACCGGGACGCCGGGTTCGTCGCGCCCGAGCGCACCGTCGTGGTCGTCACGCACCAACTGCCCGAAGGCACCGCGGCCGACCTCGTCGTTCGCCTGGGGAAAAACTCGTTGCCCGCGGTCTGAGCGGGGCGTACTTTCGGGCGTACACGAGAAAGGAGGTGGTCTGAATTGAAGTATCGGACACGTGAGGTGGCTGCGCGCTAGCCGCTGTCATCGACGACGGGATTGTCGACCGCCGCAGCGGCCGGCGAATACCACGCAGTCACCCGGCCCCCGAGCCTTCCGGGTCCGTCCGACCGGACATCGCCGAGACGATCCGTCCCGACGTAGCGCTCGGGGGCCGTTCGCGTCCCTGGGCGGAGCCGTGCGCGGGCCGAGCAACCACGTCCTTCGGCTCGGGACCGGCGGGACGGGGCGCGTGCCTGGAGGGCGGTCCCGAAGGAGTGCCGGGCGGTCAGCCGATGTGGCGTGCCAGCCGCGCGGACATGTGCGGCCGCAGTTCCCCGTCCGCGGTGACGCGTTCCTCGACGTAGGCGAGGTCGCCGCCCTCGACGATGCCGTACAGGCGCTTGGCGCCGCCGACCACCTCGCCGGACTGGCTGCGGATCACCACGTCGGTCGCCAGCTCCCAGGACGACTGGGTCAGGGCGGTGCCGTAGTACAGCTCGACGACGCCGGAGCTGTGATTGAGGAGCAGCTCGAGGGTTTCCGGATCCTCGCTGCCGGGCGCGCCGGTGCCGGAGACCCGCCAGAATCCGCTCTCCCGCCGGTCCGGGCCGCTGTAGCCGCCCTCCTCGTCGAGGCGCCACGAACGGGCCTCCCACACGAGGTAGTTGCCGCCGTCGTGGGTGACCACGATCTGCTGGCCGAAGCGGTAGTCGCCGGTGCGGGGATCGTTGCCCTCGCCCTCGCCGCGCCACACGCCCACCATGGGCAGCAGCGCCAGCAGCTCCGGATGCATGTCCGGGCCGAGGCGCAGGTTCGCGGTGTCGTCGGGGACGGGCAGGCCGCTCAGGATCGGGACGTTCTTGTCGGCAGTCGCCTTGGCCCGTTCGCGGGCGTTCGCGACCGCCTTGTCGCCGCTACCGCGGACGACCTCCCGTTCCTCACCGGACTCGGCACTCACGGCTGGTCGGTCACCAGACGGTAGAGCACGTACACCGCGAACCACGTGATGAGCACGGCCGCCAGGACAAGGAGAGCTTCGAAGAAGATGACCACGGCCATATCCTAGACGGCGCCCCGAGAGCGCGAAAACCGACGTCCCCTCCGGGCGCGCGGCGCGGCGCGCGGGATAGTACCGTGCAGTGGGCCGCGCGGGCCCTTTCGTCCGGAAAGTCCGACTCGGAGGTCGTGTGCGCCCCATCCGTCTGCTGCTGCCGGCTGTTGCGGCGCTCGCGGCCTGTCCCTGACGGTGACCGTCGCGGTCGCCGCCCCCGGGACGGGGTCGAGCAGCGGTTCGTCCGGGCCCGCCGTCCATCCCGACAACTACGCACTGGAGTGCCCCGACCTGCTGATCGTTGCGGTCTCCGGCGCCACCGACTCCGAGGCCGACCGCGATCCCGTGGTCGAGGAGTCGCGGCAGCCGTGGTCGAACTGGGTGGGGAACGTGACGGTCCCGGCCGGCGAGGCCACCGCGGACCGTCCGGGCTCGATCGGCTGGATGTACGTGCCGTACCCGGCCACCTACGGCCTGGGCCTGTTCGAGGACGTGCCGACCTATCAGGACTCGGTGGCGGCGGGCGTGGCGTCGACCAACCGCATCCTCGACGAACGCAAGAGCGCCTGCGGGGAGGGCACCCGGTTCGCACTCGTCGGCTACAGCGTCGGCGCGGAGGTGATCGAACGGGTGAGCCGCGAACTCGGGCACCGGCCCGCCGACGCCCACGTCGCACCGGACGACATCGCCGGGATCGTCCTCGTCGGTGACCCGTACCGGCCGGCGGGCGTCGCCTCGATGGGCGAGCCCGGTCCGCCCGGTGGCGGGTTCATGTCCTCCGAACCCGCCGACTACGGGGCACTGGCCGACCGGGTCGTGTACTCGTGCCGGCGCTACGACGTCGCGTGCGACGCACCCGAGGACATCGCGGTGCTCGAACTGGCCCTCGGTGTGCTCGGGCAGATGCGGTTCACGCTGCTGGACCCCGTGCAGACCGTCGGCGACCTGGGCGGCGCAGTGGCGGTGACGGCGGCGCGCGCGGCCGCCCACATCGTCACCCGAGACGACTGGTGGGATTCCGGCGAATCCCTCCTCGACGTGCTGCGCAAGGTCGTCGACACGACGTACCCGGTGGACCCGAGCGCGGATCTGGGCCCCGAACGGATGCGGGAGGTCCTCGACTGGGCCATGGGACCGGGCCGGCCGATCGTGGTGGAGAAGCTGCGCGCCGAGGGGGCGGGCTTCGCCGACGACAACAGCGGCATCGTCGACCTGTTCCTCGAGCCGTACATCCTGCTGGGCTTCATCCAGCACATCGGCTACTGGAACACGAACCCGCACGATCCCTGGTACTGGGACAGTGAGCGGATCGTCGACTGGATCGTCGCTCTCGCCGAAGCCGAACGGACGGACCGGCAGCCGCAGAACTGACCACGGACGCCGGCGGGCCCGTTCCGGGAGGAACGGGCCCGCCGAACGGTCTGCTACTTCGCGACCGTGACCTCGACGTGGTGGACGCCGGGCGCGGCCGGGCTCACGACGACGTCACCGTTGCCGCGGCCGGACAGCGCGCGGACCTTCCAGTCGCCGGGCGCGGCGAAGAAGCGGAAGTCACCGGTGCCGGAGGCGACGACCTCGGCGGTGAACTCACCGGTGCCGTCGAGCAGGCGCACGAAGGCACCGCCGACCGGTTGACCGTCGGCGTCGACGACACGGCCGGTCAGGACCGTCTCCTTCTCGACATCCACGCCCGCGGGCAGGGTCTGGGACTGAACGGGTGCACCACACATGATCAGCGAACCTCCAGCTCGATCGGGGCTCCGACGAGCGAGCCGTATTCGACCCAGCTGCCGTCGTAGTTCTTGACGTTCTTCTTGCCGAGGATCTCCTGCAGCACGAACCAGGTGTGGCTCGAGCGCTCACCGATCCGGCAGTAGGCGATGGTCTCGCGGCTGTCGTCGAAGCCCTTCGCCTTGTAGAGGGCCTCGAGGTCGTCGTCCGACTTGAAGGTGCCGTCCTCGTTGGCGGTGGTGCTCCAGGGGATGTTGATCGCACCCGGGACGTGGCCGCGCTGCTGGGCCTGCTCCTGCGGCAGGTGGGCCGGGGCGAGGATCCTGCCGGAGAACTCGTCGGGGGAGCGGACGTCGATGATGTTCCTGGTGCCGATCGCGTCGATCACCTCGTCGCGGAAGGCGCGGATCGAGTGGTCCGGCTCCTGCGCCTTGTACTCGGTGGCCGGGCGGGTGACCTCGTCCTTGGACAGCGGGCGTCCGTCGAGCTCCCACTTCTTGCGGCCACCGTCGATGAGCTTGACGTCCTGGTGCCCGTAGAACTTGAAGTACCAGTACGCGTAGGCGGCGAACCAGTTGTTGTTGCCGCCGTAGAGCACGACGGTGTCGTCCTCGGCGACGCCCTTCGCGGACAGCAGGGCGGAGAACTGCTCCCGGTCCAGGAAGTCGCGACGGACGCCGTCCTGCAGGTCCTTGCGCCAGTCGAGCTTGATCGCGCCCTCGATGTGCCCGCCGTCGTAGGCTGCGGTGTCCTCGTCGACCTCGATGAACACGGTCTTCGGTGCGTGCAGGTTCTGCTCTGCCCAGTCTGCTGAGACCAGGACGTCGGAGCGAGCCATGGGGTTTCCTTTCGGTGTTGACACTCTCGGTCGAGTGGAACGGTGCGGAGGGAGCGGTGGTCAGGCGGCGACGGCCCGGAACCTGGCCACGAGCGGGTAGATCGCGCAACCGAGGCACACCCCGAACGCGGCGTTGAGCAGCGCGGCGAACAGCGCGAACCCGGTGGCGACGAGACCGGCGAGGTCGGCGCCGAGGAGGAATCCGAAGGTCCCTGCGGCGGCGAACACGAATCCGACGAGCTGCGCGAACCGCAGCGGGGCGACAGGTTCCTTCTCGGTGGGCGCGCTCAGCCGGGGCGCGACGAGCCGCGCGAAGAGCAGGCCGTAGGGACTGCGGCGCGGGCCGAGGGCCGCACCGGCCGCGAACACCGCGGTCTGGACGGCGAGCAGTACGCCGGCCACCGTGGTCGAGACCGTCGCGACGGCCAGGACGACGACGAGGACGGCGGTGGTAATCCACGCCGCGAACCGGGGGCCGCGGACGTCTACCTGCTGACCCTGGCGGGCGGTGGGGGCGGGGGTGGACATGAGTGG
>NZ_JAALEH010000058.1:0-34683 GCF_011058195.1 Rhodococcus sp. 14C212
GGCCCAATCCGGCGGCCATGTCGCACAGCAGGGCTCGGGCCTCCCGGATGAGTACCCCGAGTTCGTCCCCAACCGGGTAGACGGGCGGAAACAGCGCCGCGGTCACCACGAGTCCGCAGGCCGCGCCGATCGCGGTCTCGATCAGCCGGTCCCCCAGCATCACCGGATCGCCCGCGACGCCCGTCGCGATGACGAACAGGGCGGTGATCGCCACCCAGATCCCGTTGGAGCCGAACACCCGCCACCGGCCGACGAACCAGCCGACGAGCACGACCACACCGATCGACAGCGTCCGTCCGGGCACGAGCGAGATCGCCGCCGCGGCGAGCAGCACGCCGGACAGGACGATGCCCATCTGCACGACCGCCTGCCGGACCGACCGGAACACCGTGGTCTCGACGAGGAACACCGCGACATACGGCGCGAGGTAGGCCTGCGGCAGCGCGAGCCACTCGGCCGCGACGAGCCAGGCCAGCATCGCTGCTACGGAGGCCTTCACGGCCTGCGTGGCGACGTGCCGCTCGTGGCCCCGCTCGCGGGCCGCGCGAACCGTCCACGAGGCCGAGTACCGGACCCGGTCGGTGAGGGCGGACAGCATGTGCTTCGACTACCCGGACGGCACGCGGGACACACCTCGGCGGCCGGGTCGGGGGCTACGCGCCCTGCGCCGCCTTCTCCGCCACCTGGGCCTGCGCCACCTGCTCGGGGGTGAAGCGGATGAACAGCGCCGCGGCACCCGCGATCACGGCGCACACCGCACAGCCGACGAGGGCGAAGAGGTAGCCCTCCCCCAGCGCGTAGAGCTGGCCGGGATCCATGTCGGCGACGGCGCCGGACGTGCCGCCCAGCGACAGGGTCCGGGACGTGGCCATCGCGCCGATCACGGCCAGGCCGATGGGGCCGCCGAGGGTCTGCGCCACCTGGGCGATCGCCGCGAGCGGGCCGATCTCGTGCGAGCCGACGCCCGCGATCGCGCACAGCGGCAGTGGCACCACGGCCAGGCCCACCCCGAACCCGACGACGAGCACCAGGACGAACAGCGTCGGCAGGTAGGCGACGGTGTGCGACATCGTCGACCCGTACAGGAGGCTGACCGCCATGATCAGGGCTCCGGTGACGACCAGCCAGCGGGGCCGCACCCGCACCGCCAGCTTCGACGCGACCGCCGCGGCGGCGCCCAGGCCGAAGGCGAAGGGCACGAACGCCAGGCCGGCCTGCAGCGGCGAGTAGCCGAGGATGTCCTGCACGAACAGGGCAACGAACGCGGCGAGGCTGAACATGACGGCACCGGCGAAGAAGATGGACACGAACGTCGCGACCCGGTCCGCATTGCGGAACAGCACGAACGGCAGCAGCGGGTTCTCGGCGCGGCGCTCGACGACGAGGAACACCGCGAGCAGCGCGGTACCGGTGATCAGCGCGCCGACTACCGCGGGACTGGTCCACCCCATCTCCGGGCCCTCGGTGAGCCCGAAGACGAGACCGGTGCAGCCGAGTGTGGCGAGCACCGCGCCCGGCACGTCCAGCGGCAACCGCTCGGCGGCGGTCTCGCGCAGCGCGACCACCGCGAGGCTCACGATCAGCATCCCGATCGGCACGTTGATCAGGAAGATCCAGCGCCAGGACACCTCGGTGAGGGCACCGCCGATGATCAGCCCCGCGATCGATCCGACGCCCGTCATGGCCGCGAAGATGGCGATCGCCTGGTTGCGGGCCGGCCCGGGCGCGAAGGTGGTGGCGACCAGCGCCAGGGCCGTGGGCGAGGCCACGGCGGCGCCGACACCCTGCAGCGCGCGGGCCGCGACCAGGGTGCCCTCGTTGACGGCGAGGCCGCACAGCAGCGACGCGACGGTGAACAGGCCGACGCCGGCGATGAACATGCGTTTGCGGCCGAAGGCGTCGCCGAGACGTCCGCCGAGGAGCATCAGCCCCCCGTAGCTCAGGGCGTACGACGTGAGCACCCAGTTGCGGCCCGCGTCACTCAGACCGAGGTCCTCCTGCAGCGGCGCCAGCGCGAGATTGGCGACCGTGCCGTCGAGCACGACCATCAACTGCAGACCGCTGAGGACGATGATCGCCAGGCCCAGCGCACGCGTGGTGACGGGGTAGCTCACGGGCGAGGAGGTTTCGGCCATGTGGATCAACGTTACCGAGCGCCCGAGGCGAGCCCGGCCACCGGCCCGATGTCGAACCCGGCCACCGGTCCGATGACGATGATGGCCGGCGGGCGGATCTGCTCCTCCCGGACGCGGGCGGCGACGGTCTTCAGGTCGGCGCGCAGCACCCGCTGGGTGCGCAGCGTGCCCTCCTGGATCACGGTGACCGGGGTCTGCGCGGGCCGGCCGCCCTCGAGCAGTGCGGCGGCGAACTGCTCGATCCGCTCGACCGCCATCAGCAGCACGAGTGTGCCGCGCAGGCGAGCCAGCGCGCCCCAGTCGGTGAGCGAATCCGGGTGGTCGGGCGCCACGTGGCCGCTGACCACGACGAACTCGTGAGTGACGCCGCGGTGGGTGACCGGGATCCCGGCCGCGGAGGGCACCGAGATGGCGCTGGTGATGCCGGGAACGACGGTCACGGGCACGCCGGCGGCGACGCACGCCTCGAGTTCCTCGTAGCCGCGGCCGAACACGTACGGGTCGCCGCCCTTGAGCCGGACGACGAACTTTCCGGCCTTGGCGCCGTCGATCAGCGCCTGGTTGATGGCCTCCTGCGCCATCGCCCGGCCGTAGGGGATCTTGGCGGCGTCGATCACCTCGACGTGCGGGCCGAGTTCGGCGAGCAGCTCCGGCGGGGCCAGCCGGTCTGCGACGACGACGTCGGCGCGAGCCAGCAGGCGACGCCCGCGGACGGTGATCAGGTCGGGATCGCCCGGGCCGCCACCGACCAGCGCGACCCCGGGGCGGGCGGGCTCGGCGTCGGCGACGACGGCGCCGGACTGCAGGGCCTCGCGGATCGCGGTGCGCACGGCCGCGGAGCGGCGGTGGTCGCCGCCGGCCAGCACACCGACGGTCATCCCGTCGTAGTGGGCGGTGGCCGGGGTGACGGCCGTGCCGCGGCGGGCGTTGTCGGCCCGGACGCAGAAGATGCGGTGACGTTCGGCCTCGGCGACGATCGCGGCGTTGGTGTCCGGTTCGTCGGTGCAGGCGATGGCGTACCAGGCGCCGTCGAGATCCCCGTCCCGGTAGTCGCGCAGTTCCAGGGCGATCTGCCCGGCGGTGGCCATGCCCTCGACGGCGGGCGTCGCCGCACGGGTGATCACGTGCACCCGGGCACCGGCGGCAACGAGCAGACCGAGCCGCCGCTGTGCGACGGTGCCGCCCCCGACCACTACCACTCGCCGGCCCCGCAAATTGAGCCCGACCAGGTAGTTGGTCTCGTCTTCGGCAGCACTGGACACCGGCACTTCCCATCTTTCGGCACTGTGTGCAACGCGGATCACGCTGCGTGGAACGCACAAACACTACGGGCAGGGCCGATCGCGGCGCCATCCGCCGTACGAACTTGGTGAGGAACGCCGCAGGTCCGGCACGCACGGCGTCCGGAGGACTCAGCCGGCGAGGAGGGACTCGCGGACCTGCCGGCGGAGGACCTTCCCGATCAGGGACCGCGGCAGGTCGTCCACCACCACCACACGCCGCGGGACCTTGTAGGCGGCCAGGCGCGAACGGCAGTGCTCCCGCGCCGCCTCGGGGTCGAAGTCGTCGCCCGAGACCAGCACCGCCGCGACCACCTCCTCGCTGCCGTCAGGAGCCGGCAGACCCACCACGGCGGCGTCGATCACTCCCGGGAACAGCCGCAGCGCCGCTTCGACCTCGGACGGCATGACGTTGAAGCCACCGGTGATGATCAGTTCCTTGATCCGGTCCACGACCGTGACGAATCCGTCGCGGTCGACCTGGACGATGTCACCGGTCCGGAACCAGCCGCCGTCGAGCAGCGCCTCTGCCGTCTGTTCGGGCTTGTTCCAGTATCCGGAGAACACCTGCGGTCCCCGGAGCAGCAGCTCTCCCCGCTCCCCGGGTGCGACGTCGCGCGCAGGGTCGGCCGGATCGACCACCCGGATCTCGGTGCTCGGGAAGGGAACTCCGACGGCGCCGGGCCGGCGGGCGAGTCCGATGGGATTGCCGACCGCGACCGGCGACGTCTCGGTGAGCCCGTACCCCTCGACCAGCACACCCCCGGTGACCGCCTCCCACAGTTCCAGTGTCTCCGTCGGCAAGGGCATCGCCCCGGAAATGGACCAGCGTGCCGACGTCAGGTCCACCGACCGCTCCCGGGCCGCACGGGCGAGCCGCTCGTAGATCGGCGGCACCGCGGGCATGAACGTGGGTGGATGCTTCTTCGCGGCGGCGAGCACCAGATCCACGTCGAACTTGGGGAACAGCACCAGACGGGCGCCGATACTCATCGCGAAGGTCACGCACAGGGTGAGCCCGTAGGCGTGGAACATCGGCAGCACCGCGTAGACGACCTCTGCACCGTCGACCAGTCCCGGCACCCAGGCGCGGCCCTGCGCGGCGTTGGCACCGAGGTTCGCGTGCGTGAGCATCGCGCCCTTCGGGGTGCCGGTGGTGCCGCTCGTGTACTGGACGACCGCCAGATCGCCGACGGCGGGGCCGGGATGCTCCGGGTCGAGGGGTCCGTCGGCCAGCAACCGCTGCCACGGAATCGTCCCCGGCGCCGGCCCCGTCAGTGCGTCCCGCAACGTGCGCGCTCTCGGGACGGGGAGGGTGAGCGCGAGCCGCTTGGACCAGGGCATCGAACGGGTGATGTTCACCGCCACGATGTGCTCGACAGCCGCGGCCCCGGCGATCCGCTGCAACAGCGGACAGACCTTGTCCCAGGCGATCGCCACCGTGGCGCCGTGGTCCGCGAACTGGTGGGCCATCTCCTCGCCGGTGTAGAGCGGATTGTGCTCGACCACCACGCCGCCGATCCGCAGGACCGCATAGAACGCGATCACGTGTTCCGGACAGTTCGGCAGGACGAGCGCCACCCGGTCGCCGGGGCGCACGCCGAGCCGTCGCAGCCCCTCCGCGGCACGGTGCACCCGGTCGCCGAGTTGCGAATAGGTCAGTTCCGCGCCGAAGAACTCGAGCGCCGGACGGGGCCCGAACCGAGCGACCGACGCCTCCAGCATGTCGACCAGCGAGTGCTCGGGGGGTGCGATATCCGACGGCACCCCCTCGGCGTAACTGTCGAGCCAGATCCGTTCCATACCGGTGCCCACAGCCCCGCCCCTCTCAGCGACTGGGATCAGGGTATCCCGCCGCGGCGCGGGCGCCCCGACGTTCCGGCGGACGGCGCGGCCCGCGAGGGTCGGACCCGGCCGAGACCCTCGCAGGCCGCCTCGGAGGAAGGGCGGTCAGACCGTCGCCGGCTCCGCCGGGGCGGTGGTGTCCACCGCGGAGGCGACATCGAGCTGCAGGGACTTGGTGCCCCAGCGCCAGACCTTGTCGAACAGCGCGGTGTCGTCCGACAGCTTGACCCCGAGGGACGGCACCATCTCCTTGAGGGTGTCCTGCCACGCCGTCCACCGGTCGGGGAAGCAGCGCTCGAGGACGTCGAGCATCGCCGGAACGGCGGTCGAGGCGCCGGGGGACGCGCCGAGCAGACCGGCGATCGTGCCGTCGCCGGCATTGACCACGGCGGTGCCGAACTCGAGCACTCCACCCGCGCCCTTGCGGCGGATCACCTGCACCCGCTGACCGGCGGTGATGAGCTCCCAGTCCGCCATGCGGGCCTGCGGCACGAACTCGCCGAGGGTGCCGATGCGGTCGCGCGGCGACTGCATCAGCTCACCGATCAGGTACTTGGTCAGCCCCATCTCGGTGAGGCCGACGCCGATCATCGAGAGCAGGTTGTTGGGCTTGACCGAGCCGGGCAGGTCGGTGAGCTTGCCGTTCTTGAGGAACTTCGGGGACCAGCCGGCGTACGGGCCGAACAACAGACCCTGTTTGCCGCCGATCACGCGCGTGTCGAGGTGCGGAACCGACATCGGCGGCGCACCCACGGCCGCCTTGCCGTACACCTTCGCGCTGTGCATGGCGATCAGCTCCGGGTTGGTGCAGCGCAGGAACTGGCCGGAGACGGGGAAGCCGCCGAAGCCCTTGGCCTCCGCGATACCCGACTTCTGCAGCAGGTGCAGTGCTCCGCCGCCCGCCCCGACGAACACGAACCGGGCATGCACCTTGCGGGCCTGTCCGGTGCGGCGGTTGCGGACCTTGACGATCCAGCTGCCGTCGGACTGCTTGTCCAGGTCGGTCACGTCGTGGCCGAAGTGCACGGTGCCGCCCGACGCGGCGACGTTGTTCAGCAGCTGCTTGGTGAGGGCACCGAAGTCGACGTCGGTGCCGTCCTGGGTCCAGTTCAGCGCGATGGGCTCGGAGAAGTCACGGCCCTGCGCCATCAGGGGCAACCGCTCGGAGAAGTACTCGGGGCTCTCCGAGTACTCCATGCCGGCGAAGAGCGGGTGCCCGGCCAGCGCGTCGTAGCGGGCACGCAGGTACTTCACGTTGTCGGCGCCGTGGACGAAGCTGACGTGCGGAACGGGATTGATGAAGTTCTTGGGATCGGTGAGGATGCCGTTGTCCACCGCGAACGCCCAGAACTGGCGCGAGACCTGGAACTGCTCGTTGACGTTGATCGCCTTGGCGATGTCCACACCACCGCCCGGCTTGGCAGGCGTGTAGTTCAGCTCGCACAGCGCCGAGTGACCGGTGCCTGCGTTGTTCCAGGGATCGCTGCTCTCCGCCGCGGCGGCGTCGAGCCGCTCGAAGGCGGTGATGGACCAGTCGGGCTGCAGCCGGCGCAGGATTGCGCCGAGCGTCGCGCTCATGATGCCCGCGCCCACGAGCACTACATCGGTCTTGGCCTCTACCACGTTCTCTGACACTGGAGGATCGACTTCCTTGTCTGTTCGCACGCGCCGTTGCGTTCCGCACTGCTCCGCGTGAGTGTCCCGTGCACGTCCGTGCTCGCCGGCCGGGGTCTCGCTGCACTCGCGGATCCCGGCGACGTCGCGGCCGCGCCGACTGCGACGAACAGGTTACCCGCGCGTTGTCCGGCGTTTGTCTTCACCCAATTGTGCCCCCACGACAGGTCCGCGTAGTGACCAATACAGTGTGATCGTGACTACTTGGATGCCCGATATCCTCGGCGACGGATACGAGCAGCTCACGCTGCCTCTCGGCCCCGATCCGGACGGCGAGGGCGAGGTCACCGCCACCCTCGTCCGCTATCAGCCGGCCGTCTACCCCGGCGGCGAGTCCGCCCCGGACCGTGCCGTGATCTACGTGCACGGATTCACCGACTACTTCTTCCAGCAGCATCTCGCCGAGCACTTCGCAGCCCAGGGATACCGCTTCTTCGCCCTGGACCTGCGCAAGTGCGGCCGCTCCCGGCAACCGGGGCAGACGCCGCACTTCGTCACCGACCTGACCTACTACGACGCCGAGCTCGAGGAGGCGCTGCGGGCCGTCCGCAGCGAGGTGAGCGGCGGCATCCTCCTCGTGGCGCATTCCACCGGCGGTCTGGTCCTGCCGCTGTGGCTCGACCGGATCAACCGCCGGCCCGGCGGCACGGGCGGCGCCGGGATCCAGGGCCTGATCCTCAACAGCCCGTGGTTCGACCTGCAGGGGCCGTCGATCCTGCGCAGCCTCGGCACCGTCGCGGTCGACACCGTCGGCCGGGTCCGCAGCCGAGCCGTCATCCCGGGGCAGAGCCTGGACACCTACGGGATGAGCCTGCACAGGAACGCCAACGGCCAGTGGGAGTACGACCTGGACTGGAAGCCGCTGGCCGGGTTCCCCGTCACGTTCGGCTGGCTCCGCGCGGTCCGTCGCGGCCACGCGAGGCTGCACCGCGGTCTCGACGTCGGGGTCCCCTCGCTGATCCTGCGGTCGAAGGACACGCGCTGGGCCCCGGCGTACGACCCCACGGTGGACACCGCCGACGCCGTCCTCGACGTCAAGCAGATCGCCCGCTGGGCCGGGTGCCTGGGCGACCGCACGACGATCGTCCCGATCACCGGTGCCCGCCACGATGTGTTCCTCTCCACACCGGAGGTCCTCGAGGTGGCATTCCGGGAATTGGATCTGTGGCTGGACTGGTTGGACGGTCACAGCAGAACCCTGTGACCGTCCGCGCGAACCTGACCTACGGGAGAACAGTGAGCCACTACGACCTGGCCATCATCGGCACCGGATCCGGAAACTCGATCGTCGACGAGCGATACGACGGCAAGACGGTGGCCATCCTCGAGCAGGGCACCTTCGGCGGCACCTGCCTCAACGTCGGCTGCATCCCCACCAAGATGTACGTCTACGCGGCGGAGGTCGCGCAGACCGTGCGCAAGGCCGCGAAGTACGGGGTGGACGCGACGGTCGACGGGGTCCGGTGGAACGACCTCGTCGACCGCGTGTTCGGCCGGATCGACCCGATCGCGGCCGGCGGGGAGCGCTACCGCACCGAGGACTGCGCGAACGTCACCGTCCACCGCGGGCACGCCCGGTTCGTCGGCGAGCGCACCCTCGACACCGGCACCGGGGAGATCATCACCGCCGACCAGATCGTCGTCGCCGCGGGCGCGCGGCCCGTGATCCCGCAGGAGGTACTCGACGGCGGGGTGCGTTACTACACCAACGACGACATCATGCGGCTGCCGAAGCTGCCCGAGTCGCTCGTGATCCTCGGCTCCGGGTTCATCGCGATGGAGTTCGCACACGTCTTCTCCGCCCTCGGCACCCGGGTGTCGGTGCTGGCCCGCACCGGTCAACTGCTGCGGCATCTCGACCACGACCTCGCCGAGCACTTCACCGGCCTGGCCACCGACCGGTGGGACGTGCACCTGTCCAACCCCGCGACCGCCTTCCGCGCCGTCGGCGACGGCGTCGAGGTGGAACTGGCCGACGGCACCACCGTCAGCGGCGACGCGCTGCTCGTCGCGGTGGGACGCACGCCCAACGGGGACGCACTGGACGCCGCCGCCGGCGGCCTCGCGCTGCACGAGGACGGCCGGATCGTGGTGGACGAGTTCCAGCGGACCACCGCGCGCGGGGTCTTCGCGCTCGGCGACGTCTCGTCGCCGCACCAGCTCAAGCACGTCGCGAACCACGAGGCTCGGGTCGTGCAGCACAACCTGCTCCACGACGCGTGGGGCGGGGACACCTCCGCGCTGCGCCGCTCGGACCACCGCTTCGTGCCCTCCGCGGTGTTCACCGACCCGCAGATCGCGACGGTCGGGCTGACCGAGGAGCAGGCCCGCCTCCAGGGCTACGACGTCGCGGTGAAGATCCAGTACTACGGCGACGTCGCGTACGGCTGGGCGATGGAGGACACCGAGGGCTTCTGCAAGGTGATCGCCGACCGCGCCACGGGCAAGCTGCTCGGCGCGCACATCCTGGGCGCACAGGCGTCGTCGGTGATCCAGCCGCTGATCCAGGCGATGAGCTTCGGTCTCACCGCGCGGGAGACGGCCACCGGCCAGTACTGGATCCACCCGGCCCTGCCGGAACTCGTCGAGAACGCTCTCCTCGGGTTGTGACCGGTGTGTCCTTTGGGCGGCTCCCACCACCCGAAGGACGCACCGGCGGCAAAGCCGCCCGCTGCTACCAGCTGCCGGTGCGCAGGGCGATCGCGCTGGCCAGCTCCGCCGGCGCCTCGGCCGGGATGTTGCCCACCCCGCTCAGCTCGACGACGCGGAACTCCGACAGGACGTACCGCATCGATGCGTCGGCCTCCGCGCGGCGCGCAGCGCTGCCCACGAGCACGGTGGTGGGGACCTCGGCGGGGGCTGCGCTCGCGTCCCGCACGACGCCCTCGACGTCCGGCACCGCCGGATGGCCCCGGTCGGCGACGACGAGGCTGGCGAACCGGCCGAACCGGCCCGACGCGACGGCCCACGCCAGCTCCGCTCCGGCGCCGCTGCCGACGAGGTGCACCCACGGCAGCTTCAGGGCGTCGAGCAGCGCGTGCACGCCCGCGACGTCGAGGCCCTCGATGGTCTCGGGCACGAACGTCCGCAGATCCGAATGGTGCAGCCGCTCGCACACCGCGTCGTAGACGTCGGCGGATTCCCCGGCGCCGGGCAGCAACAGCACCGCGTGCCGGCTCTCGGGGCCGTCGATTCGAACGGTGAAGGTGCCGGCCGGGATCGCCACGTCAGTCGGTTCCATGCCGAAGCACGGTACGCGACACGGCGATGCCGCCGGCACCCGGCCGAGTCCGCCGGCACCCGGCCGAGTCACGGCAGCGTGAGGATCTCCGCCCCGGTGTCGGTGACCACGATGGTGTGCTCGAACTGGGCGGTCCACTTGCGGTCCTGGGTGACCACGGTCCAGCCGTCGTCCCAGATCTCGTAGTCCACCGTGCCGAGATTGATCATCGGCTCGATCGTGAACACCATTCCCGGTTCGAGCACGGTGTCGACGGACGGCTGGTCGTAATGCAGGATCACCAGCCCGTTGTGGAACGTCTCGCCGATGCCGTGACCGGTGAAGTCGCGCACCACCCCGTACCCGAACCGGTTCGCGTAGGCCTCGATGACCCGGCCGACGACGTTGAGAGCCCGGCCCGGCTTGACGGCCTTGATCGCCCGCATCGTCGCCTCACGGGTCCGCTCGACCAGCAGGAGGTGCTCCTCGGAGACGTTCCCCGCCAGGAACGTGGCATTGGTGTCGCCGTGCACTCCCCCGATGTAGGCGGTGACGTCGATGTTGACGATGTCACCGTCCTCGATCACCGTCGAATCCGGAATGCCGTGGCAGATCACCTCGTTCAGCGACGTGCAGCACGACTTGGCGAACCCCTTGTAGCCCAGCGTGGAGGGGTACGCGCCGTGGTCGCACATGTACTCGTGGGCGATGCGGTCCAGCTCGTCCGTGGTCACACCCGGCGCGACGGCCTTGCCCGCCTCGGCCAGTGCCTGCGCAGCGATGCGGCCGGCGACCCGCATCTTCTCGATGGTCTCCGGGGTCTGCACCCACGGCTCGTGGCCTTCCTTCGCCGTCGGCTTCCATGCGTACTCCGGTCGCTCGATCCCGTTGGGGACGGCACGGACGGGCGAGACGGTTCCGGGGACGAGTGCGGTGCGAACAGGCATGCTCACCAGAATAGGCCCCGCGCAGCGGGGGCGACGCGGCCCGGCGGCCGCACCGCCCCCGCCCGGGGGCTCAGCCCTGGCGCAGGATGTAGCGCTGGATCTTGCCGCTGGGCGTCTTCGGCAGCCGGGGCACGAAGTGCACGGTCCGCGGGTAGGCGTGCGCCGCGAACTTGCGCTTGACCAGCTGCTGCAGCTCCGCCTCGAGCTCCTCGGTGCCGTCGACACCGTCGCGCAGCACCACGAACGCCTCGAGCACCTCACCGCGCAGCTGGTCGGGCATGCCGACGACGGCGGCCTCGACGACGTGCTCGTGCATCACCAGCACGCTCTCGACGTCGAACGGGCCGATCCGGTAGCCCGCCATGATGATCACGTCGTCGTCGCGGGCCGAGAAGTAGAAGAATCCGTCCTCGTCGACCTGCCCGGCATCGCCGGTGAGGTACCAGCGGCCGTCCTCGGTGAACCGCTGCGCGGTCTTCTCCGGGGCGTCCACGTACCCCGTGAACCACAGCAGGGGGCTGGCGTGGGTGTCGATCGCCACGCGGCCGGGCACGCCGGGGGCGGCGATATCGTCCGAGTCGTCGGAGAGCACGGCGCAGGACCAGCCCGGCAGCGGCTTGCCCATCGACCCGGGCCGCACCTCCTCGCGCAGTCCGTCGGCCCACGCGTTGACGACGAACATGCCGTGCTCGGTCTGCCCGTAGTGGTCGCGCACCACCGCGCCGAGCGTCTGCTCCGACCACGCCACGACGTCGGGCGTGAGCGGCTCGCCGGCGGACGACGCGCGGCGCAGCGAGATCGACTCCGGCACGGGCGCCGAGTCCGCCCGCAGGCTGCGGTAGACGGTGGGCGCGGCCGCGAAGTTGGTGACGCCGAACTTCTCCATCACCTGCCAGGTGAGGGCGGCGGAGAAACCGGCATGCAGCAGCAGGCTGCGCACCCCGGCGGCCAGCGGCGCGAGCAGCGCGTAGTAGAGCCCGTAGGCCCAGCCCGGATCGGCGGCGTTCCAGAACACGTCGTCCTCACGCACGTCGAGGCCGAAGTCCAGGTAGGCGTGGAACGACGCGAGCGCCCGCACCGGCACGGGCACGCCCTTCGGGGTGCCGGTCGTGCCGGAGGTGAACAGCTGCACGAGCCCGCCGTGCCCGCCGACGGCGACCGCGGCGCCGCGCGGATCGTCCGCGCTGTGCGAGGCCACCAGGTCGGCGAAGCTCACTCCGATGCCGGCGGCACCGCCCTCGGCGTGACCGGCGACGACGATCTGCCAGGGCGCGTCGGCGGGGATGTCCTCGCCGGGCGCGAGCTTGCCGACCTGGTCGGCGTCCGAGACCACGACCTTCGCGCCGCTGGCCTGCAGCCGGAACCCGATCGCCGGGGGTGCGAACGCGGTGAACAGCGGCACGTGCACGGCACCGCGGCGCCAGATGCCGAGCAACGCCACGACGAGGTCCGCGGACTTGCCCATCAGGGTGGCGACGTGGTCGCCGGGCTCGACGCCGAGGTCGGCCAGGGCCGCGGCGAATCGGGAGGACTGCTCACGCAGGTACCCGAACGTCAGATCGGTCGCGCTCAGGTCCGCCTCGACCACCGTGAACGCGACGGCATCCGCGGGATGCCCGTCGCACAGCAGCTGTGCGGCACACGCGTCGGCGGTGTCGTAGCGGTCCAGCAGTTCCCGCACCCGTGCCTCCTGCTCGGAATGCGCACGCGCGGTGGTCTCGGTGGTCATCGAATCCGTCCTCTCGTGAAGCGCCCCGGGGTGAACGCCCCGAGGATCGATTCCTTTATGATCCAAGTCACAAGTACGTCCCGATACCCCCGGAAAGGGGTGACCGATGGCGCCGGCCGGCACCTCGCCTCTCCTCCGTCCCCGTGACAGCGACGCACTGCGCGGCGAGCTCCGCCGTACCGCGGCGGAAGCGCTGATCCCCGTCGTGTTCGCCGGGGAGGTCCGCGACGGAAACCTGCACCTGACCGAGTTCTTCGGCACCCGCACGAACGGCCTCGAGGGGGTCGTGGTGCCGCCGCGGGCGGGCCTGGGCGGCCTCGTGGTGGACCGGGCCCGGCCGGCGACGGTGCCCGACTACGGCCGGTCGCCCTCGATCACCCACCACTTCGACCGGCCCGTGCTCAGCGAGGGGCTGCGCTCGATCCTCGCGGTTCCGGTGATGGTGGGAGGGGCGGCCCGCGCCGTCCTCTACGGCGCGATCCGGGAGAGCTCCCCGCTCGGCGATCGCGCGGTGGGGGCCTTCGTGCAGGCGGCGCGCCGGCTCAGCGGCGAGATCGCCGTCCGGGACGAGGTGGACCGGCGGCTGGCGATGCTCGGTTCCCTCGATCGGCCGTCCGAGAGCCCGGTCGCGGCAGCCGAAATCCGGGACGTGCACGCGGAACTGCGCGGCCTCGCCCAGTCCGTGGAGGACGCCGGCCTGCAGCGCAAGCTGCGGGCCCTGTCGGACCGGCTCGCCGGGGCGCTCGGCAACCCGGCCCCGAGACAGACCGACGTGGTGCTCTCTCCGCGCGAGACCGACGTGCTCGCGCACGTGGCACTGGGATGCACCAACGCCGAGATCGCAGACCGGCTGTCGGTCGGCCCGGAGACGGTCAAGAGCTACCTGCGCAGCGCGATGGGCAAGCTCGACGCCCACACCCGGCACGAGGCGGTGGTGTCCGCGCGGCGCCTGGGTCTGCTGCCCTGACCGGTCCGGCCGGTGGCTCGTCCGGGTACCGCCGGCAGCCCCACCCGGCCGGTCAGTACCCCGCTCCGGCAGGGCCGGTCAGCACCCCCCTCCGGCAGAGCCGGTCAGTACCCCTCCGGCAGGGCCGCGAACATGTCGCGGGTGACGGCGACGGCGTTGTCGGAGCTGCCGCCGCGTACGACGAGCGTCGCGAACGCCAGGTCGCCGCGGTAGCCGACGAACCACGCGTGGGAGCCACCCTCGACCTCCGCCTCACCCGTCTTGCCGTACACCTCGCCCTGGTCGCGGATGCGGTCGGCGGTGCCGCTGGTGATCACCAGCCGCATCATGCCGCGCAGGCCGTCGATCATCTCCGGGGTGACGGGCGGCCGGTCGCCGGTGACGGCGGTCTCGCGTCCCTGCAACAGGTAGGGCACGGGTGCGCTGCCGTGCGCGACGGTCGCGGCGGCCAAGGCCATCCCGAACGGGCTGACGACGACCTTGCCCTGACCGAAGCCGTCCTCGGCGCGCTGGACCAGGTCCTCGGCCGGCGGCACCGACCCGGAGAACGTGGGCATGCCCACCACCTCGTACTCGGGTCCGATGCCGAACTGCGCGGCCGCGACGGTGAGGGCGTCGGGCGCCATCTCGGAGGCGAGTTTGGCGAACGAGGTGTTGCACGAGCGCGCGAACGCCGTCGCCATCGGCACGGTGCCGACCGAGAATTCGTTGTAGTTGGGGACGCTGCGCTCGCCGATCGTGATCCGTCCCGGGCAGGCCACCATGGTGCCCGGAGTGGCGAGACCGCTGGAGATGGCGGCGCCCGAGGTGATGATCTTGAAGGTGGAGCCGGGAGGGTACTGCCCCGCCAGCGCGACCGGTCCGTCGCGGTCGGCCGCCTTGTTCTGCGCGACGGCGAGGACCGCGCCGGTGGAGGCCTCGATCACCACCATCATCGCCTGTTCCGCGCGGGCGTCGACGGCGGCCTGCGCCGCCACCTGGATGGGACGGTCCAGGCTGATGGAGAACGACGGCGCCGGTTCGGGCGGGGTCTCGGTGAGCACACCGGTGTCGACGCCGTTCTGGTTGACGGCGACCACGCTCCACCCGGCCTTGCCGTCCACCTCGTCGATCACGGTCTTCTTGATCTGGCCGACCAGGTCGGGGGCGAAGCTGCGGTCGGTGGAGACGAGGTCGGCCTGCTCGGTGATCGTGACGCCGGGAATCGCCGCGAGGGTGTCGGCGACGCGTTCGTAGTCCTCCTCACGCAGCCGCACGACCGAGTGGGCGCCGTCGGCGGCGGTCGCGGTCTCGGCGATCGACTGCGCGGTCAGCGACGGGTCGAACTGCGTCAGCGCGGCCGACAACGCCCGCGCCGCGCCCCGGACGTCACCGCCCGCCGTGGCGTCGAAGCCGATACCGTAGACGATGCCCGGGACGAGCACGTCCGAGCCGGAATGCTCGTTGACCCGCGCGCGCGGGGCGGGATTGGTCCGTAGCTGCATCCGCTGCCGGTCGCCGAGCTGGGGATGCAGGTTCGACCGGGTCCAGCGGACCACCCAGTCGTCCCCGCTGCGGCCCATGTTCATCTCGCCGGAGTACCGCCACACGCGCGCACCGGGCAGGCCCCACTCGTAGACGTAGGTGACCGTCGCGGTGTCCCCGTCGATCCGCACACCGTCGGTGTCCACCGCCAGCGTCTCCGCCTGCAGCCCCGCCCACGTCTCCGCCAGCGCCTCCTCGGCCGGCTCGGGACGGTCGGTCAGGGCGGCGGCCGCGGCGAAGTCCCGGTCGGCGAAGTCGGTGAGGAACTCCCGTGCGGCGGGCTCGGGTCCGGCCGGCTTCGGGGTACACGCGACGACCCCGCCGGCCAGCGCGACGGCGGCCACCAGGACCGCCCCGCGCCGCAGCAGTCGACGCGGTGCCGGGACGAGCAGGGCCGAGACGCGGGCGGATCGAGTTCTCATCGCCGTCATCGTAGGACCGGCGGCGCTCGGATCGGGGAGGCGACACGGGCCGGGCGGAGCGGCCCGGAGCGGCCCCTCGGACACGGGCCGGGCGGAGCGCCCCTCAGTCCAGCAGCACCGTGCAGAACGTCGCGACCTGACGGAAGCCGATACGGGCGTAGGCCGCGCGGGCCCGGTGATTGAAGCTGTTGACGTACAGGCTCGGCAGCCGGCCGTCGGCGGTGACGGCGGCGGCGACGGCCGCGGTGCCGGTCGAGCCGAGGCCGGCGTCGCGCCTGCCGGGGTCCACCCACACGCCCTGGATCTGCCCCACCGACGACGACTGGGAGCCGATCTCGGCCTTGAACACGACCCGGCCGTGCTCGAAGCGGGCCCACGCCCGTCCGGTGGCGATCAGGCTCTGCACCCGGCGGCGGTAGCCCGAGCCCCCGTCGCCCGCGCACGGGTCGACGCCGACCTCCTCACGGAACATCGCGATCGCGGCCGGCATGTAGGCGTCGATCTCCTCCGGCCGCACGCGGCGCACCAGCGGGTCGGGGACGACGCACGGTTCCCGGTCGAGTACCAGCAGCGGCTGCTCGGCCCGCACCTCGCGCGCAGGACCCCATTCCGGTTGGAGGACCTCCCACATCGGCAACGCGAGTTCGGCCCGGCCGACGAGCGACGAGCACAGGCGGGGGCCGCGGGCGGCGCGGTCCGCGAAGGCGTGCAGATCGTCGCGGTCGCCGAGCAGCGGAACGAGGTTCGCTCCCGAGAAGCACAGCGAGTCGTCGGGTCCGCCCCGGCTCCACATGTCGCCGCCGACGGCGCGGGAATCGAGGCCGTACTCCTCGATCCGCCCGGCCACCATGCACGCCGCCACCGGATCGCGGGCCAGCACCCGCAACACGTGTGCGGTGTCACGGCCACCGAGAGACCGGACTCCCAGAAGCTTGAGCACGTCCCACCACCTGTCGACTGCGGATACGCAATCAGACTGCCAGAAGCCGGGGCCGCGCGGGAGTCCTGCGCCGCCGAACCGGTTCAGCCGACCGAGACCACCGGGTTTCCGGTGCCGGCGTCACTCTCCATCTCCTCGGCGATGCGCATGGCCTCCTCGATCAGCGTCTCGACGATCTGGGCCTCGGGGACGGTCTTGACGACCTTGCCCTTGACGAAGATCTGGCCCTTGCCGTTGCCGGACGCGACACCGAGATCGGCCTCGCGGGCCTCCCCGGGGCCGTTGACGACGCAGCCCATGACCGCGACCCGCAGGGGCACCTCCATGCCCTCGAGGCCGGCGGTGACCTCGTTGGCCAGGGTGTACACGTCGACCTGCGCCCGGCCGCACGACGGGCACGAGACGATCTCGAGCTTGCGGGGCCGCAGGTTCAGCGACTGCAGGATCTGGGTGCCGACCTTGATCTCCTCGGCCGGCGGCGCCGACAGCGACACCCGGATGGTGTCGCCGATGCCCTCGCCCAGCAGCGCACCGAACGCGACGGCCGACTTGATCGTGCCCTGGAAGGCGGGCCCGGCCTCGGTCACGCCGAGGTGCAGCGGGTAGTCGCACTGCGCGGCGAGCTGGCGGTAGGCCTCGACCATCACGACCGGGTCGTTGTGCTTGACCGAGATCTTGATGTCGCCGAAGCCGTGCTCCTCGAACAGGCTCGCCTCCCACAGCGCGGACTCGACGAGTGCTTCCGGCGTGGCCTTGCCGTACTTGCTCAGGATGCGCGGATCCAGCGAGCCGGCGTTGACGCCGATACGGATCGGGATGCCTGCGTCGCCGGCCGCCCTGGCGACCTCCTTGACGCGGCCGTCGAACTCCTTGATGTTGCCGGGGTTGACGCGCACGGCGGCGCACCCGGCGTCGATGGCGGCGAAGATGTAGCGCGGCTGGAAGTGGATGTCGGCGATGACCGGGATCTGGCTCTTCTTCGCGATCGCGGCGAGCGCGTCGGCGTCCTCCTGCCGCGGGCACGCGACGCGGACGATGTCGCAACCGGACGCGGTGAGCTCGGCGATCTGCTGCAACGTTGCGTTGATGTCGTGCGTCTTGGTGGTGCACATCGACTGCACCGACACCGGGTGGTCGCTGCCCACGCCGACGTCGCCGACCATCAGCTGACGGGTCCTGCGCCGGGGCGCGAGAACGGCGGGGACTTCGGGCATGCCCAAACCGACGGGGCTGGTCACGTTTCGCCTTCTTTCGTAGCTACGCGGCAATTCTAGCGATGCGGGTCAGAACAGCTGGATGGGGTTGACGATGTCCGCGGTGAGTGTCAGCAGCATGAACGCGCCGCCGATGAGGACGAACACGTAGGTGACGGGCAGCAGCTTCGTGTAGTCGACCGGACCCCCGACCGGCAGCCCGCGCAGCCCCCGGATCCAGTTGCGGACCTTCTCGTAGGCGACCACGGCGATGTGGCCGCCGTCGAGGGGCAGCAGGGGGAGCAGGTTGAACATGCCCAGGAAGAAGTTCAGCTGCGCGAGCAGCAGGACGAACATCTGCCAGATGCCCCGCTCGGCGACCTGCCCACCGATGACGGATGCGCCGACGACGCTGATCGGGGTGTCGGGATCGCGTTCGCCGCCCGTCACCGACTCCCACAGCGCCCCCACCTTGCTCGGCAGGTCGGCGAGGGCCTGCGCGGTGAGGACGAACATGTCGCCGGTGAACCGCAGCGTGCCACCGACCGCGGTGAACGCGTTGTACTCGGTGACGGACGGCGGTGCAGCGACACCGATCGCGCTGACGGTCTCCGAGGTGATCGCGCCCGTCTCGGGGTCCTGCACCCAACGCTGGGCGGACTCGACCGGCACCGGGATCGTCAGCGTGCGGTCGTCGCGCTCGACGACGAAATCCACCGTCCCGGTCGCGGCGCGGGTGGCCTCGACCAGGTCCGCGAACGTCGCGACCTCGGTGCCGCCGACGGAGACCACGACGTCCCCGACCTCGAGGCCCGCGGACGCAGCGGGACCCGGCCCGCTGCACGGGGCCAGCTCGTAGCCCCCGGCCTCACCGGCCTGAGTCGGTGCGACGCACGAGAGTTCCCCGATCTCCGCCGGGGTCTCCCCCAGCCGGGGCAGACCCCATGCCACGGCGAGCCCGAAGATCAGCGCCATGCCGAGGACGAAGTTCATCGCGATGCCGCCGGACATCACCACGACGCGTTTCCACGCCTTCTGCTTGAACATGGCGCGGTCGTGCTCGTCGGGGGCAAGTTCGTCGAGTGCCGTCATGCCCGCGATGTCACAGAAGCCGCCCGCAGGGATCGCCTTGAGGCCGTACTCGGTCTCGCCGCGACGGAACGAGTACAGCCGCGGCCCGAACCCGATGTAGTAGCGTCGCACCTTCATCCCGAGGCGCTGCGCGGTCCACATGTGCCCGGCCTCGTGCAGGGCGATGGATACGGCGATGCCGAGGGCGAACAGCACGACGCCCAGAACGAACATCATCGGTGGCCGGTCCTCCTACTTCACGAGCGCGCGGGCTCGGTCCCGAGCCCAGCCGTCGGCGGCGAGCACATCTTCCACGGTAGCGGGTGCCGCGGACCAGCCGTCGGCGTCGGACAGGACCGCCGCCACCGTGCGCACGATCCCCGGGAACGGCAGGGCGCCGGCGAGGAATGCCTCCGCGGCCACCTCGTTGGCGGCGTTGTAGACCGCGGTCAGGCATCCGCCGCCCACCCCGGCGGCCCGCGCCAGTTCGATGGCGGGGAACACCTCGTGCGCCACCGGTTCGAACTCCCAGGTCGAGGCGGTCGCGAAGTCGAGGGCCGGCGCCGCGTCCGCGATCCGGTGCGGCCAGCCCAGCGCGAGCGCGATGGGCAGCTTCATCGACGGCGGGGACGCCTGGGCCAGGGTGGAGCCGTCGGTGAAGGTGACCATGGAGTGCACGATCGACTGCGGGTGCACGGTGACGTCGATCCGGTCGTAACCGATGCCGAACAGCAGGTGCGTCTCGATCAACTCCAGACCCTTGTTCACCAGCGTCGCCGAGTTCAGGGTGTTCATCGGGCCCATCGACCAGGTGGGATGGGCGCCGGCCTGCTCGGGGGTGACCGACTCGAGCCGCTCGGCCGTCCAACCGCGGAACGGACCACCCGAGGCGGTGAGCACGAGCCGGGCCACCTCGTCGGGGCTGCCGCCGCGCAGGCACTGGGCCAGCGCCGAGTGCTCCGAGTCGACCGGCACGATCTGACCCGGGGCCGCGGCCGCGGTGACCAGCGCGCCGCCGGCGACGAGCGATTCCTTGTTGGCCAGCGCCAGGCGCGCGCCCGTCGCCAGTGCGGCCAGCGTCGGCTCCAGGCCGAGGGACCCGACCAGGGCGTTGAGCACCACGTCGGCCTCGACGTCGCGCACCAGCCGCGTGACCGCGTCGGGCCCGCTGCGCACCTGCAGACCCGGGACGTCGAGCCGCGCGGCGGCCTGCGCGTTCGCGACGGCCACCTCGGCGACACCGGTGACGTGGATCTGCTCGGCGAGCAGATCGATGTTGCCGCCCCCGGCGGCGAGACCGACCACCTCGAACCGGTCGGGGTTGGCGGCGATCACCTCGAGAGCCTGGGTGCCGATGGAGCCGGTGCTGCCGAGCAGCAGGACACGGGTGCGGGAGCTGGGTTGCGAGTCGACCACGCCGACATTGTTCCCGACCGTCCTGAGGGGATGCTGAATCCCCCGTGCGGCGCGCGCGAGAGCGCCCCCACTTCGTACGACGGACGGTCGTATGTCACGATTGGCCCAACAGCGAAGATCTTTGCGAGCAGGAGGACAAGCGGTGGCCGGTACCGAGTTGAAGACCACTGGCGTCGACACGGCCGAGGTGCCGTCGGCGGAGTGGGGTTGGAGTGGCGAAGCCCCCCGCCTGTTCCGCGTCATGGGCTGGCTCGTCGCACTGTTCCTGCTGGCGATGATCATCGGCAACCACAACGGCAACGTGGAGAACTGGTTCCTGATCGGCTTCGCCGCGGCGCTCGTCGCCATCCTGGTGCGCGACATCGTCCGGCACCGGCGCCGGCGGTAGCCGCGCCCCCGCAGCAGCGTCGAAGGGCCCGTCCGGACGAACCGGGCGGGCCCTTCGCGTCGCGCGGGGTGGCGCTCAGTTCTCGGCGGCGAGCTGACCGCAGGCCGCCGCGATCTCCTGGCCCCGGGTGTCCCGCACGGTGCACGAAACCCCCTGCGCCTGGACGCGACGGACGAATTCGCGCTCGACCGGCTTCGGGCTGGCGTCCCATTCGCTGCCCGGCGTCGGATTGAGCGGGATCAGGTTCACGTGCACCAGCGGGCCGAGCGCCTTGTGCAGCTTCTTGCCCAGCATGTCCGCCCGCCACGGCTGGTCGTTGACGTCGCGGATCAGGGCGTACTCGACGGAGACGCGGCGACCGGTCCGGTCGGCGTAGTAGCGCGCGGCGTCGAGCACCTCGGCGACGGGCCAGCGGTTGTTGACCGGCACCAGCGTGTCGCGCAGTTCGTCGTCCGGGGTGTGCAGCGACACGGCGAGGGTCACGCTCAGGTCCTCGTCGGCCAGCCGGCGGATGGCCGGAGCGAGGCCGACGGTGGAGACGGTGACCGACCGCTGCGACAGGCCCAGTCCCTCCGGGGGCGGTGCGGTGATGCGTCGCACGGCGGCCACCACACGCTTGTAGTTCGCCAGCGGCTCCCCCATGCCCATGAACACCACGTTGGACAGCCGGCCCGGTCCCCCGGCGACGTCACCGTCGCGCAGGGCCGCGGCCGCGGCGCGCACCTGATCGACGATCTCGGCGGTCGACAGGTTCCGGTTCAGGCCGCCCTGGCCCGTCGCGCAGAACGGGCAGGCCATACCGCAGCCGGCCTGGCTCGAGATGCACAGCGTGGCACGGTCGGGGTAGCGCATGAGCACGCTCTCGAGGAGAGTGCCGTCCCCGGCGCGCCACAGCGTCTTGCGGGTCTCACCGCCGTCGCAGGCCACGTGCTTGACCGGGGTCAGCAACGCGGGAAAGAACACGGCCCCGACCTGCTCGCGCACCTTCGCAGGCAGATCCGTCATCTTCTCCGGATCGGCTTCGAGGCGCCCGTAGTAGTGCCGGGCCAGCTGATCGGCGCGGAAGGCCGGCAGGCCGAGTTCACGCACGGCCTCGCGGCGCTGCTCGGCATCGAGATCGGCGAGGTGGCGCGGCGGCATGCCGCGTTTGGGCGCGTCGAAAACCAGGGGAAGAGAGGAGGGCATAATGAACCATTATCCATCAGGGCGGCAACGCCGGTTTTCCTCGCCGAATGCGGTGTGCACCGGCGGCCGGAGCGAGATGATCGAGCCATGACCGAACGCCCTGCGGATCTCCCCGAACCGCCACCGGACCTTCCGGTCCGGGGTCAGCTCGAGCCTCAGGGGGCGACCAAGGCCACGCCCGAGTCCAACGTCCGTCCGGCACCGGAGATTCCCCTCGACCGCAGCCGGGCGGCCTCCACGTGGACCGGCCTGGTCATCGGCGTTCTGGTACTGATCCTGCTGCTCGTGTTCATCCTGCAGAACCTCGACCCGGTCACCATGGAACTGTTCGCCTGGGAGTTCACCCTGCCGCTCGGGGTGAGCGTGCTCCTGTCGGCCATCGCCGGGGCCCTCGTCATGGCGCTGGCGGGCGGCGTGCGGATCCTGCAGATCAAACGCGCCGCGAAGCGGCGCTGAGACCGCACAACAACGCCGCGGGGTGACGAACACAACGCACCCAATTTCCCCAAGGCGGCGACAACAGGGCACCCTGGAGTCAAGACCTTCACCCGAGGAGCCTGACGTGACCGCCCACCTGGATGCCCCCGCCTCCGCCACCGTCGCACCCGAGCTCGCCCGATCCTGGCTGCTCGTTCCGGGCAACGCCCCGGAGCGGTTCGCCGCGGCCGCCGCATCCCCGGCCGACGCCGTGATCCTCGACCTCGAGGACGCCGTACCGGCGGCCGGTAAGGCCGACGCGCGCGGTGACGTCGTCGAATGGCTGCGCGGTGGTGGCCGTGCCTGGGTGCGGATCAACGACGCCACCACTGTGCACTGGGCCGACGATCTCGCCGCCCTCGCCGGGGTGCCCGGCCTGCAGGGCGTGATGCTCGCCAAGACCGAGAGCGGCCAGCAGGTGGACGCCACGGCCGCTCAGCTCCCGGCCGGCACCCGCATCCTCGTCCTCATCGAATCGGCGGTCGGCCTCGAGGCCACACCCGAGATCGCCCGCGCCGACGGTACCTTCCGGCTGGCGTTCGGCAGCGGCGACTTCCGCCGCGACACCGGGATGGACGACTCCCCCCTCGCCATGGCCTACCCGCGTTCCCGCCTGGTGGTGTCGAGCAGGGCGGCCCGCCTGCCCGGTCCCGTCGACGGGCCGTCGCTGACCGACGACCCCGAGGTCCTCGAGCGGGAGGCGAAGCTGACCGCCTCGATGGGAATGACCGGCAAGCTGTGCATGACTCCGGCGCGGGCTCCGTCCGTCAACGCCGCCCTCAGCCCCAGCTCCGACGAGGTCGGCTGGGCACGCGAGGTGATCGACACGCTCGGCGAGGACGGCCGCGGGGTGCGCGACGGCAGCGACCTGCCCCGCCTGGCGAAGGCGAAGAGGATCAGCGAACTGGCCCGGGTGTTCCGCATCCGCGGCACCCACCACCACCGCTAGGTCCGCGGCACGCGCCGCATGCTCAGGGGATCTCCAGGCCCTGGGGCTTGCGGCGCACGTGCAGCCGGTAGCGCACCGTGAGGGTGGTGCCCGGGGTGCCGTGCGCCGCACGTTCGGCGACGCGCGGGCCGAACTCGATGCCGAGTACGCGCTCGAGGGTGACCCGGTCCGGGAAGCGCCATTCGGTGTCGATCCGGCGCAGGTCGAAGCCCTGGGCGGCGAAGAACGCCTCCACCGCCGCCGGGTCGTAGTGTGGCAGGTCCGCCCGCATCCATTCGCCGTACGGATGGGCGGTTGCGTCGAGATCGACGATCGCGAGCGCGCCGCCGGGCCGCAGCACGCGCATGGCCTCGGCGATGCCCGCCCCGCACCCGGGCCCGAAGAAGTAGGCGGTGCGCGCGTGCACGACGTCGACGGCGCCGTCCGGAAGCGGCAACTGCTCGGCCGAACCGGCCTCCACCCGGACGCCCGGCCGGTCCCGCACCCGTCGGCGGGCCAGCTCCACCAGCGGCGGGTGCGGTTCGATGCCGGTCACGGTGCGCGCGGTGGCGGCGAACATCGGCAGGTGGAAGCCGGTGCCGCAGCCCACGTCGACGACGTCGCGACCGGCCCAGTCGCACGCCTCGCGCAGCGCCGCGTACACAACCCCGTGGACGTCCTGGGCACGGTTCTCTTCCTCGTAGACCTCCGGCCAGTGCCAGATGTTGGGGCTGGGGACCACCCCGTGCGCGTCGGACCGCTGTCTCCTCGCCACCGGCCTAGACGAAGGCGCCGAGGACGAGCCAGGTGACGAACGCGGACGGCAGGATGGAGTCCAGCCGGTCCATGATGCCGCCGTGGCCGGGCAGCAGGGTGCCCATGTCCTTGATGCCGAGATCCCGCTTGACCTGCGACTCGATCAGGTCGCTCGCCGTCGCCGTGGCGGCGAGCACGACGCCGAGGAGCGCACCGATCCACCAGGCGGCGTCGAGCAGCAGGGTCACCGTGAGGATTCCGGTGACGGTGCAGGCGAGGACCGAGCCACCGAAACCCTCCCAGGACTTCTTCGGGCTGATCGCGGGTGCCATCGGGTGCTTGCCGAACAGCACCCCGGACGCGTACCCGCCGATGTCGGACGCGACGCACACGAGCATCAGGCAGAACACGCGGGCGGCACCGTCGTCGTCGAGGACCATCAGCGTCGCGAACGACGCGAGAAACGGCACCCACGCCGCGGTGAAGACGGTGACCGCGGTGTCGCGCAGGTAGTTGCGGGGCCGGCCGCGCAGTCCACGGTCGAACAACCGCCACAGCATCGACACGACCGTGGTGCCGGCGAAGGCGCCGAGCACACCGGTGGTGCCGTAGGGCCAGCCGAGCCAGATCATCGCCTGCCCCCCGACCAGGAGCGGGATCCGGGGAACCAGGACGTCCGCCTCACGCAGGCGCTTGGTGACCTCCCACGTGGCGATCGCGATGGCCACCGCGACGACGAGTAGCCACGCCTTGGGGGCGAACGCGAGCACCACGATGACGAGGGCGCCGAGACCGGCACCGACGCCCACGGCCGCGGGCAGATTCCGGCCCGCCCGGGAGGACTTCTTCGCCGGCTCCGCGGTGGGGGTGGGATCGGGCCGCACCGGCGGGACCTCGGTCTCCGCCTTCGCGGCCTCGGCCGCCGAGTCGGCGTCGGTGACGCCCAAGGGGAGCTGCGGGTCGGGCGACCCGGCGGCTGTACCCACGGTTAAACCTCCAGCAACTCGGCTTCCTTGTGCTTGACCAGTTCGTCGATCTGCGCCACGTACTTCGCCGTGGTCTTGTCGAGTTCCTTCTCCGCGCGGGTGACGTCGTCCTCGCCGGCCTCGCCGTCCTTCTGGATGCGGTGCAGCTCCTCCATCGCCTTGCGTCGCACGTTGCGCACGGACACCTTGGCGTCCTCGCCCTTGGCCTTGGCCTGCTTGACCAGCTCGCGCCTGCGTTCCTCGGTGAGCTGCGGGATGGAGATGCGGATCAGGGACCCGTCGTTGGTCGGATTGACGCCCAGGTCGGAGTTGCGGATCGCGGTCTCGATCGGACCGAGCTGCGATGCCTCGTAGGGCTTGACGACCACCATGCGCGCCTCGGCGACGTTGATGCTGGCCATCTGCGTGACCGGGGTGGGCGCACCGTAGTAGTCGACGACGATCCTGGAGAACATGCCGGGATTCGCGCGGCCGGTGCGGATGGATCCGAGATCGTCCTTGGCCACCGTGACGGCCTTCTCCATCTTCTCCTCGGCCTCGAAGAGAGCTTCATCGATCACGGCAGTTCCTCCATGTTCCGTTGTCCGTTCATGACCGTACGAGTGTTCCGATCTTCTCACCGGCGACGGCCCGAGCGATATTCCCCTCGGTGAGCAGGTTGAAGACCATGATCGGCATGTCGTTGTCCATGCAGAGGCTGAAGGCGGTCGCGTCCGCCACCTTGAGCCCCTTCTCGATGACCTCACGGTGGGTGATCTCGGTGAACAGGGTCGCGTCGGGATCGATCCGCGGATCGGCCGAGTAGACACCGTCGACGGCCTTGGCCATCAGGACCACCTCGGCGCCGATTTCGAGGGCGCGCTGCGCGGCGGTGGTGTCGGTGGAGAAGTAAGGCATGCCCATGCCGGCGCCGAAGATCACCACGCGGCCCTTCTCGAGGTGCCGGCGGGCCCGCAGCGGCAGGTACGGCTCGGCGACCTGCCCCATCGTGATGGCGGTCTGGACCCGGGTGTCCACGCCCTGCTTCTCCAGGAAGTCCTGCAGCGCAAGAGAGTTCATCACCGTGCCGAGCATGCCCATGTAGTCGGAGCGGGCGCGGTCGAGGCCGCGCTGCTGCAGTTCCGCGCCGCGGAAGAAGTTGCCGCCGCCGATGACCACAGCCACCTCCACCCCGGAGCGCACGACCTCGGCGATCTCCTCGGCCACGGTCGTCACCACGTCCGGGTCGAGACCGACCTTGCCCCCGCCGAACATCTCCCCACCGAGCTTGAGCAGCACCCGACGGAAACCGGGACGTTCCTGGGCGTGTTCGGACATGGTTCTCCTCGGGTCGAGCGGTGGATCGGCCCTTTCATCCTGCCTCATCCGACCCCGTGGAACCGAGACGGGGGCGCGAGTGTCCGATCGGCCCGGATATCGAGCCGCCGACGCGCCTCGACCCCGCCGGCGAGCGCCGACGGGGTCGAGGAAACGAAAGATCTAGCTGGCGCCGACCTCGAAACGCACGAAGCGCGAGACGGTGGCACCGGCGTCGTCGAGCAGCGCCTTGACGGTCTTCTTCGAGTCCGTCACCGAGGCCTGCTCGAGCAGCACGACGTCCTTGAAGAAGCCGTTGAGACGGCCCTCGACGATCTTCGGCAGGGCGGCCTCCGGCTTGCCCTCGTTCTTGGCGGTCTCCTCCGCGATGCGGCGCTCGTTCTCGACCGTGTCGGCCGGGACCTCGTCGCGGGTGAGGTACTTCGCCTTCAGCGCGGCGACCTGCATCGCGGCGGCACGGGCGGCCTCGGCGGCGGCGTCGCCCTCACCGGAGTACTCGACGAGCACGCCGACGGCCGGCGGCAGGTCGGACGCACGCTTGTGCAGGTACACGGCGACGGGGCCGTCGAAGACGGCGAGGCGGCGCAGTTCGAGCTTCTCGCCGATCTTGGCGGAGAGCTCCTGCACCAGGGTGTCGACGGTCTTGCCGTCCACCTCGACGGCTTTGAGGGCCTCGAGGTCGGCAGGCTTGGCCTCGGCCGCAGCGGTGACGATCTTCTCGGCGAGAGCCTGGAACTCGTCGTTCTTGGCGACGAAGTCGGTCTCGGAGTTGAGTTCGATGAGCACGCCGTTCTTCGCGGCGACCAGGCCCTCGGCGGTGGAGCGCTCGGCGCGCTTGCCCACGTCCTTGGCGCCCTTGATGCGCAGCTGCTCGACGGCCTTGTCGAAGTCGCCGTCGTTGTCGGCGAGCGCGTTCTTGCACGCCAGCATTCCGGAGCCGGTGAGCTCACGCAGACGCTTGACGTCGGCGGCGGTGTAGTTCGCCATGGGAAGCGAGCCTCCTGTGTCTGTTGTGCGCGATGGGTGCTCGCGCGGGAGTTTCTCTGGTGCGGCTCGGTCGCGTGCGGGTGCACTGATGCGGCGCGGTCGCGTGCGACGGCCCCGACCATGATCTCAGGATCTACCGGTCGGGGCCGCGCATCGGATCAGGCTTCGGCGGAGGGCGCCGCCTCGGCGGCGGGAGCCTCGGCCTCGGCGGCCGGAGCCTCGGCCTCGGCGGCGGGGGTGGCCTGCGCGAGCAGCTCCTGCTCCCACTCGGCGAGCGGCTCGCCGGCACCGGACTCCGGCTTGGCGTCCTTGTCGGCGCTCTGGCCGGCACGGGCCTGCACGCCCTCGGCGACGGCGGAGGCGACGACCTTGGTCAGCAGCGCGGCCGAACGGATCGCGTCGTCGTTGCCCGGGATCGGGTAGTCCACGACATCGGGATCGCAGTTGGTGTCGAGGATCGCGACGACCGGGATGTTCAGCTTGCGGGCCTCGCCGACGGCGATGTGCTCCTTGTTGGTGTCGACGACCCAGATCGCCGACGGCACCTTGGCCATGTCGCGGATGCCGCCGAGGGTGCGCTCGAGCTTGGTCTTCTCACGCGTGAGCATGAGAATTTCCTTCTTGGTGCGCCCCTCGAAGCCACCGGTCTGCTCCATCGACTCCAGCTCCTTCAGGCGCTGCAGGCGCTTGTGGACGGTGGAGAAGTTGGTGAGCATGCCGCCGAGCCAGCGCTGGTTCACGTAGGGCATCCCGACCCGGGTGGCCTCTTCCGCGATGGATTCCTGCGCCTGCTTCTTGGTGCCGACGAACAGCACGGTGCCACCGTGGGCGACCGTCTCCTTGATGAACTCGTACGCCTTGTCGATGTACGTCAGGGTCTGCTGCAGGTCGATGATGTAGATGCCGTTGCGGTCGGTGAAGATGAACCGCTTCATCTTCGGGTTCCAGCGACGGGTCTGGTGGCCGAAGTGGGCGCCGCTGTCGAGCAGCTGCTTCATTGTTACGACAGCCATGGCTGTTCTCTCTTTCGGTTCGGTTGCCGCGGGAGATCGGGTGATCCCCGCCCTGGCGTCCGCATGCCCGTCGGACCCTTGCGGGACCGGCCGACGGCCATTTTCCGATGGCGCCCGGCACACCGGGCGGCGATCAGCGCGCGGACGCGCGAAGTCGATCTGCGAACACAGACCGCTCGAACAGTGTACGGCCTCGTACGGCGGGAACCACAACTGCCTGATCAACAGGCCGGTTCGGCCGATCTGTGGATGGATCGGGTGGTTGTCCACAATGTCGACGAGGCCCTGTCGCACGCCGGCGCGGCCCGGCACGCTGGGCGGATGAAGATCGCCGGGATCGCCGTCCTGACCGCGCTCACCGCGCTCGCGGGTTCGGTTCCCGCCGCGGCCGCCGCCCGCGAGTTCGGTTGGCCGCTGCATCCACGGCCGACCGTGGCCCGCCCCTTCGACGGCCCCGAGCACGACTGGCTTCCCGGACACCGCGGCGCCGATCTCACCGGCCGGCCCGGTCAGCCGGTGCTCGCGGCCGGTGCCGGCGTGGTGGTGTTCGCCGGGACCGTCGCCGGCAAACCCGTCGTCTCGGTGGAGCACGCCGGCGGGCTGCGCACCACCTACGAGCCCGTGACCGCGACGGTAACGGCCGGCCGGCGCGTGGAACGGGGTGATCCGCTCGGCACCCTCGAGCCGGGCCACGAGGGCTGCGCCGCCGCGGCATGTCTGCACTGGGGTCTGCGCCGGGACCGCGACGACTACCTCGACCCCGTGCCGCTCGTGCGGTCGGTGATCCGTCTCGAGCCGGTGTCCCGTAGACCGCCGCTCCGCTCCGCGCGACGGCCGATCAGGTCGCGGCTCCGCTCCGCTCCGCGCGACGGCCGGTCAGGTCGCGGCTCCGCTCCGCTCCGCGCGACGGCCGGCGGCGTGACGCCCCGACACCGTCGCAAAGTCGTCGGCGACCATGGCGGCAAGCTCGAGGAAGGCCCGGCGGGTGGCCGGGCGGAGCAGGCCGAGGTCGATCTCGGCCCCCTCGGCGAGGTGCTCGTCGAACGGCACCACCTGCACGGCCCGGCACCGCGCGAGGAAGTGTCCCGTGACCGCCTCCATGTCGATGTTGGTGCCCCCGGGCCGGGCGGCGCTGATCACCACGACGGTGCGTTCGACGAGCGCCCCGAACCCGTGGTGCTGCAGCCAGTCGAGGGTCGCCGCGGCGCTCCGGGCGCCGTCGATCGCCGGGGACGCGACCAGCACGAGAGCGTGGGCGAGGGCGAGCACACCACGCATGGCCGAATGCATGATGCCCGTGCCGCAGTCGGTGAGGACGACGTTGTAATACACCCGCAGGATCTCGACGACCCGGCGGTAGTCGTCCTCGCTGAACGCTTCCGACACGGCCGGGTCGCGTTCACTCGCAAGCACCTCGAGGCGACTCGGTGCCTGGGAAGTGTGCGCACGGACGTCGGAGTAGCGGGAGATCCGCGGGGCCGCGGCGAGCAGGTCGCGCACCGTGGACTCGGTCTGTTGCGGCACCCGCTGTGCGAGCGTGCCGAAGTCGGGATTCGCGTCGACCGCGACCACGCAGTCCCCCCGCAACGAGGCGAACGTGGCGCCAAGGCCGACGGTGGTCGTCGTCTTGCCGACACCGCCCTTGAGGGAGAGCACTGCGATCCGGTAGTCGCCACTGATCGGCTGCCGGATTCGGTCGACGAGCTCACGCCTGTGTGCCTCGTCAGCCGATTCGCCGGGTGCGAGGATCCCCCCGGTGAGCCGGTGCACGCTGCGCCGCCAGCCGGTCACCGGGGAGCGACGGGACCGCCGGACGAGCGCACCGGAGGTCAGGTCCAGGTTCGACGGCCGAGGCCCCGGTGCGTCGGGGTCCGACGAGAACTCTCGGGACGACTCGGATGCGATCGAACAAGGCTGCGCCGCATTGTCTTCCGACATCGGCGGGGGTATCTCTTCGGGTTCCGGGCCGGACTCCGGCGACACCGGCACGGGCTCGGCGGGGCGACGCCCCGCCGGATCACTCGGCGGCACGGCCTCTTCCGGACCGTCGACGGTTGCCGGCGCGGTGGCCGCGGCTTCGGCTACTGGTGGTTCGGCGACCACCGACCCCGTCACCGACGGCTCGGTCGTTGCGGGATCGGTGGCCGCCGGTTCCGGGATCGCGGGTTCGACGACCGGCGATTCGGGAACCGGCGATGCGGCGACCGGCGGTTCGGGCACGGAGTCGGGACGGCGTCGCGGTGACATGCCGAAGGGAACCGACGGCACCGGAGCCGGGAGGCGCACCGGCTCGGCCGCCGCGGGCGGCAGCACGGGCGGCTCGGCCGCCGCGGGCGGCAGCACGGGCGGCTCGGGCTCGACATGCGCCGCGACCGTCCGGTCGCTCCCCCGTCGCCTGCCCCGGCGACCGGTCGGCGCCGGGTCGGGCGTCGGCCCGTCCCGAAGCCAGGCAGGCAGAGCGTGCGTCGACTCGTCGTATGCCACGGATCCCCCCGGATTGCACAGCAGATGCGGCGGCGACCGTACCAAACCGCGCCGCGGCCGTCGCCGCGTGCAGGTCACAGCGGCCGTCGCCGCGTGCAGGTCACGCCCGCGGATGCGCCTGTTCGTGCGCCGCACGCAGTCGTGCTACCGAGACATGGGTGTAGAGCTGGGTCGTCGCCAGGCTCGAGTGCCCCAGCAGCTCCTGCACCACCCGCAGGTCGGCGCCCCCCTCGAGCAGGTGTGTTGCGGCGCTGTGCCGCAGCCCGTGCGGTGCGAGATCCGGCGCGCCGGGTACGGCGGCCACGGTCTCGTGGACCACGGTTCGGACCTGGCGCGGGCCCAACCGGCCGCCGCGTTTGCCGAGCAGCAGGGCGGGCCCGGAATCCGGGCGCGCCAGGGCGGGCCGCCCGCTGCGCAGCCACGCGTCGAGCGCGGCGGCCGCGGGCGCCCCGTACGGCACGGTTCGTTCCCGGTTGCCCTTGCCGAGGACGCGCAGCGCCCTGCGCTCGGTGTCGACGTCGTCGACGTCGAGTCCGCACAGCTCACCGACCCGGATACCCGTCGCATACAACAGTTCCAGCACGAGCCGATCCCGCAGCGCCACCGGCTCCATCTCGCGCGCACCGGCTTCCGCGGCGGTCATCACCTCGCATGCCTGGTCGGCACGCAGTACCGGCGGGAGAGTGCGATGGGTCCGGGCCGATGCCAGCCGCGCGGCGGGATCGTGGTCGAGCCGGCCCGTGCGAACCAGCCACGCGCAGAAGGTGCGGGCGGACGAGGTGCGCCGCGCCAGGGTCGTGCGGGCGGCGCCACTCGCCACCTGGCCTGCGAGCCAGGAGCGGAGCACCTCGAGGGTGAGGTCGGCGATCCGCGCATCCGGGTGGCCGGCCCCGAGGTGAGCGAGGAGGGTGCGGATGTCGGTGGTGTACGCGCGGATGGTGTGGGCCGATCGGCCGCCCTGCAGGTCGAGGTGCTCGACGAACTCCTCGAGGTGCACGGCGAGGGGCAGGGGCAGCGCGGTGTCCATGGCGGTCACCGTGCGCCGTGGGCACCGCCCACGCAACCGAACACGCCGATCGAGGGCACACTAAGGTTCGTTCGTGAGCAAAACGATCCCGTTGCCGATGCTGTTCGGCCTGGCATTGCTCTCCGCCACCGCGCCTCTGGCCACCGACATGTATCTGCCCGGCCTGCCGGTCATGTCGGAGAGCCTCGGCACCAGCACGGTCGGTATCCAGCTCACCCTCACCACCTTCATGGCCGGCCTCGGCGTCGGGCAGCTGATCGTGGGCCCGCTCTCCGACGGGTGGGGCCGGCGTCGTCTGCTGCTGGCGGGCACCGTTGTCCTGGCCCTGAGCAGCGCCCTGTGCGCGACGGCACCGACGGTGGAGGTGCTCATCGCGGCCCGGTTGATCCAGGGCTTCAGCGGCGGCACGGGAATCGTGTTGGCGCGCGCGGTGATCGCGGACCGCGCCCGCGGCAACGAGGCCGCCCGCCTGTTCAGCGTCATGATGATCATCGGCGGTGTGGCACCGATCGTCGCGCCCCTGCTCGGCGGCGTCCTCCTGGGGCCCATCGGCTGGCGCGGCATCTTCTGGGTCCTGACGGGCCTGGCCGTGCTGATGATCGTCGCCGTGCTCACGGTCGTCCCGGAGACCCTGCCGCCCGAGCGACGTCACAGCGGGGGCCTCGCGGCGCTCGCCCGCAACTTCGGCACGGTGATCGGTAACCGGCGGTTCGTGGGCTATGCCGCGACGTTCGCGCTCGGTTTCGGCGCCATGTTCTCGTACATCTCCGCGTCGCCGTTCGTGGTCCAGGAGGTCCTGGGCATGACGCCGGGACAGTTCTCCCTGATCTTCGCCGTCAACTCGGTGGGCCTCGTCGCAGGCAACATCGTCAACACCCGGCTCATCGGCCGCTTCGAGGTGCGGGATCTGTTGCGCTACGGCGTAACCCAGATGCTGACCGCCGGGCTGCTGCTGGTGCTCGCGGTCCTGCTGGCCGACACGAACCGCTGGTTGGTGCTGCCGCTGCTGTTCCTCGTCGTCTCCAGCCTGGGCTTCGTCATGGGCAACGCGACGGCGCTGGCGCAGGGACAGGTACCGAAGGCCGCGGGCACCGGTTCCGCGGTCATGGGCGCGTCCCAGTTCGGCCTGGCCGCCCTGGTGTCGCCGCTGGTCGGGCTCGGCGGGGAGGACACCGCGCTGCCGATGGCGCTGGCGATAGCGATCTCGGCCGCGCTGTCCATGACCGCGCTGCTCACGCTCACCGGTGAGCGCGCCTGAGCACCCTTACCGCGCCTCGACCGTCGCGAGTTCGCGCTTCCACTCCCGGAAGCCCTCCTCGCTGCGGCCGCGCCGCCAGTACCCGGAGATCGACGCGCGTGCCGCCGGAACCCCGCGGGTCTTGCGGATGTACGGCCGCAGGTGGTGCATGACGGTCTCCGCCTCGCCGTGGATGAACACGTGCGGGTCTCCCGGAAGCCACTCGGCGCCGGTCACCGCGGAGACGAGCGGCGCGTGCGCGCCGGAGAGGTCCGGCCCGACGGCGCCGGCGTCGGAACCGCGGTGCAGCCAGGTGACCTCGACGCCGGGGGGCGCCGCGAGGTCGAGTTCGTCGTCGGCGCCGGTGACCTCGAGGAACACCCGGCCCAGCGCGCCCGGCGCCAGGGCTTCGAGCGCCGCGGCGACGGCCGGTATCGCGGTGTCGTCACCGGCGAGCAGGTGCCAGTCGGCCTCCGGATCGGGACGGTAGGCGCCACCCGGCCCGCGGACCACGACGGTCTGCCCCGGCCGCACGGACGCCGCCCAGGGCCCGGCGACACCGTGATCGCCGTGGACCACGAAGTCGATCGCGATCTGCCCGGCCCGCGGGTCCACGGCCCGCACCGTGTACGTGCGCAGAACGGTTTCCCCGCCGGCCTCCAGTTCGAGTTTGACGTACGAGTCGGTGTGCGGGCCGGGTTCGAACTCGTCGAATCCGGGACCACCGAGGTGGACCCGCACCAGGTGCGGGGTCAGGCGTTCACTGCCCGTCACCGTCAGGGTCGTCGATCGCGGGGTCTTCGGGGCCACGCCCACCTCCGTATTTGCTCAGGCTTACCTAACTGTTGCAGCCTACGCGTGCCCTTTCCTCCGCAGCCACGGCACCGCTTCGATGTGGCACCACCGGAATCGCCCGATCCGCCGAAATCGCGACGGAATTCCGCCATCGTTGCCGTATGCGAGAAACGATGAACACCGTCACGTCTCAGTACCTGACCAGCCTGGTCGGCGCCCTCGAGGAGACGGACCGACGGCGCGAGACGATCGGCGCACAGCTGGCCGAACTCGAGTACATCCTGCTCCAGACCGGGGAGACCGAGCTCGCCGCCCAGGTGACGAAGGTGCTCGGCGACAAGTACTACAAGCCCCTCCTGTCCAAAGCCGAGGAGTTGCGCGGGCACGAGCAGCCCTGACCGTCACGCGCTGCGCGACCATCCGGCCCCCTCCCGCTGCACGTGTCCCTCCAGCTCGAGCAGCGGCAACGCCGCCCGCACCCGCTCCACGAGCAGCCCCGACGCCTCCGACAGCTGCCGCACCGACACCTCGCCCACCGCCGGCAGCGCCTCGTACACGGCCGCCATGTCGCCCGAGAGCCCGTCGAGGGCACGCGCCCACCGCCCGTCGCCGTCGTCGCTCACGCCCATCGGGCCGATCTCCTCGACCACTTCGCGCGCGGTGCCCACCAGCCGCGCCTCCTGCTCCCGGATCATCCGATGACAGCCCTGCGACGCCGCCGACGTCACGGGCCCCGGAAC
>NZ_JAALEH010000059.1:0-34572 GCF_011058195.1 Rhodococcus sp. 14C212
GTCGCGTTGCGACGTTGGTGGCCGGCATGGTCGACGGCGCCCCCGCCGCCGCAGTTGCAGGCCCTGATGAACTCGGTCGCGGCGGGCCACGGCCTGCACCTCTACCTCCCGAACTAACAAACTACCGGTAGTCGGAAATGTCGACTGCGATTCTTGTCGGTTCCGGGAGGGTCGTAACGTGGAACCGCAAGCAAGAAAGAAGACGGTTCCTCCGATGATTTGCACCCTCGTTCTCCGCCCGGTTGCGCGCCCTCGCCGTCACCTTGGTCCTCGCCCACACCGTCCTGGCGACCCGGATACCGGAGCTGCCCGACTGGGACAACGCCGGCAACCCAACCCGTCACTGACACCCCACGCGGCCGGGCCAAGGACGGCACCCTTACTCCGAACGGACCTCGACCGACCCGACGTCCCCTCGCCGTACCTCGGCACTCCGGTCGGCCCATCACCGGTGCGTCATCACCGGCGTAGTCGCTTTAACGTCGTCTTCTCTACCGTGTACAGCTCGGCGGTGCCGGGGAGGTGGCCGATATCGATCTCGGAACAGCCGTGGTGGCCGGCGCGGTCGTCACCGACGCACCGGCTGCGTCGTCTCCTGCGCCGCACAGGGTCAAGCGGAACAATGCGAACGGCTACCGCGGCGATGATGAACACGCTGTTCACGCCACTCTTCACGGTGTACAGCTGGGCGCGTTCGGTACGGATGGCTGTAAGAGTTCGGCGCGGGTGCCGGGCATGCCGCTGTGACCCCGTTCGGTGCATTTGACTGCCAGGACCTGATTGATCCCGAGACGGTTCGTCGCAAATACCAACGCCGCGCCGGCCATGTACAGCCGCCATCCTCGTGCCCGCCCGGCGCTGCTCCGGACCACCGCCGCGTCCCAGTTCGCCTCCAGGTTCGCCACCCACGCCCGCAGGGTCGTCGCGTAGTGCTCGCGCAGCGACTCGACGTCGCGCACCTCGAAACCGGCCCCTTCGAGCGCCTCGATCATCGTCGCGAGCGGCAAGATCTCGCCCTCAGGGAACATATAGCGATCAATGAACGACGTTTTCGAGAACTCGGCGACGGATTTGCCCGGTCGCCGCGAGATCGCGTGGTTGAGCAACCGCCCCTGCGGGCGCAGCAGGGCGAACAGGTCCGCGGCATGGGTCGCCAGCATCGCGGCGCCGACGTGCTCGGCCATGTCGATGCTCGAGATCGCTTCGTAGGGGCCGTCGGTGACGTCGCGGTAGTCGTGGACCCGGATCTGCACCAACTCGCCCACGCCCGCGTCGACCATCCGTGTGCTGGCGTAGTCCGCCTGTTCGTGGGACAGGGTAACCCAGCGGTGTCGGATGCCGAGGCCCAGCTCGGCGCCGCAACACCGGCGGTCGGTGGTCACACTGTGCGGTGCCCCTCGGCGAGGTGGCGCTCGACGAGGGCGGTCAACCACCAGCGATCCAGGACTTTGCCCGTGACGCGCAGGAAGGTAGCGATGATGCGTCGTCAGGACACCTGTAGTGCCGCAGACGTAATCCGTTTTATGAAAGAAATTTTCGGAAGAAAACCTGACGATTGGGCCGACCGAAAGATGGTTAGTCGACGGTGGACCGACTGGGTGTCATTGTCTTTCGGCCGACCCGCTCACCGCCAACAATACAGACACTCTGCATGTCGCGCAGTGGTGCCGTTGGGATCCGCCGACTCGCCCACTCCAGCGACTTCACCGCACGATCGCTCAATCTCATCTGCGATTAGTGACTGCCACCCTTGCGGTCTAGCGAAAGATCCACCCGCTCAGCAACCGTACTCATATTGCAGCCTCTATGAGTCTCTAGCTATATCGCTCGAGAATCTCCAAAGTACGCTCGAGCAACTGATCGGCTTCGGTCTCCACCTCGTCGAGAAGGTTATCGACAGTTCGCATCCGCTCGTGTGTGTGCCGGCGAGCTGCGATACCTCGTGTGTAGTAGTCGCGCTCCATCTCGATCACCATCGAGGCGGGCGAGGAGTACGGACCGCTATCGGCTCCGGTGCCGTCACGTAGGTCACGTTCGAGCCGGGTGAGGCTCTTGGGCGGGAGGACGTGAAGTGACGCGGTGCCGTTCAATCTGGCGCGCACGAGTTGAGCGATCGCAGCTGCAGACAGTGGTTCCGGTATCAGCGGTAGGTACCCCCACCGATCGATCGGTGTGAACAGCGGCCCATCTCGTCTGCTTCCCGGCAGGATCGGCTCACTGCATGTCTCTTCCCTGTCGTCGACACGGGACAGGTGCCGAGCGAGCAATCTCGTGCTGGGATGGCGATCGGTGAAGTCGAGAATCTGGGCCCATTGCTCGTAAGTCCGTACCGGACACACTGACCGATCCGAACTCGGACGGACCCGAACCTGATGGGTCCCCCCGATGAACAACTCACCGGCATCGACCTCGATGTCGCTGCGGCGCAGACGGCCCACCGCGTCGAATGGCAACCCCGCGTATACCGTGAACACCAGCAAGGCAGCATCACGCCGTCCGAACAACCCATGCGGCCATCCCACCGTAGGAATCTGTCGCAGTACCTGCTCAGCGATGTTGCGACGATGCGCCAATCGGTCGGTGCGGCGCGTGTTGAGCTGAGCCCGGAGGGCGGTGACTCGTCCGGGCGCTGCGACACCGGCTCGGTGGTGGAAGTAGTTGATCGCGGAGACACGACAGATCTGGGTGTGGGGCGTAGCGGGATTCTCGTGCAGGAACTGGGCGAGCGCCATGGGCTCGGCCGGCAAAGATTCCAGATCAGCGGCGGCGCACCAGTCTTCGAAGAGCGACCAGTCGTACCGATAACGTGTCGGGACGTGTGCGCCGCGGCGGCCACTGTTCGACGAGGGCATCGTGTCACAGGCCGATCTCGGCGGCGGCGGTGGCCGCCCCCAGTGTCCGGGCGGGGAGATAGGTGTTCAGCATGGCTGTGCTGACGTGCCCCGTGTGCTGCATGATCGCGTGAACGTCGGTGCCGTTGCGCAGAGCCTGGGCGATGAATCCTGCGCGCAGGCTGTGTCCGCCGAGTTGGGCGACGATGTCGTTGTCGTACCCGGCGTCGTGGGCGCGTCGGCGGATCATGGCGTGGATTGCTGATCCGGAGAGGGCTGTGGCTGTCAGGTTGCCGTTCTTGCGGATCGGACGGAAGACCGGCGCGTTGGGGTGGGGTGGTTTCGGCAGCGGGCCGTGGCATATGTGTGCGTCGAATGGGGTTGGGCGGCGGAGCAGGCGGATCACTCCCGGTCGTCCTGTGGTGTCCCATGCGTTTATCACCTGGAGCCACCGTGTGTATGCGCACGGCGGACAGGTCCAGTGGCTTTGCGTGGGTGGCAGGAGCACGGTTGGTGTGCTGTCGTGCGCTCCGGTCGAATGTTTGACGGGGACTCGGAGTCCGCCGGTGGGATCGGCGGCGACGTCGCCGACACGCAGGGTCTCCAGGTCGGAGCGGCGCAGGGCACCGGCAAACCCGGTCAGCAGCACGGCGCTGTCACGGCGCTCAGCCACGTGGGAGGCCCAGCCGGTGCAGGCGTTGCGAGTGACGGCGAGGATGGTGGTGAGATCCTCTACGAGAAGAGGCGCGGTTCGGCGGGGAGGTTGGGCGGAAGAGTGCGTCTGGTGGCTGCGGATGGTGGCCAAGGCGGCCTTGACGCGAGGGTCCGTTCCGGGAGGGGCGTATCCGGCGCTGCGGTGACGGTGGTTGATGGCGGCGATCCATCGGGTCAAGGTGGCGCGGGAATACGGTCGTCCTTGTCCTGTCGTGCCGCGGGTGGCCGTGTCGGCCAGGTAGGCAGCGATCGTGTCCGGCTCGGCAGGCAGGGCGCGTCGGTGGGTGTGGTGGCACCACCGTTCGAATCGATCCCAGTCCGCGGAGTAGGCACGTCGTGTGTTGCTTGCCTGGGGCACGGAGGGCGGGTGGAATTCCAGCGGGCGGGCGGAAGGCGGTGTGCTGTTGTGACCCGGCGTAGAGGATTCGAGCGAGGACATCGCAGGCTCCTCCTCGGCAGTTGGATCGGTTGCCGCGCGAAGACTATCGCATCCACCTGCGACAACCATGCCCCACTCACAGCAGCGGCGAGTCCGGCTTTGGCACCGCGGACAAGAGCTGCGGGTCGACGCGACGGTGGACTGGAAAGTCGGTGCAACCATGGCAATACGCTCCATGATCTCGGGTTCGAGGGCCCGAACCGTACAGGTGTATGCGTCAGCCAGGGGGCCATGCGCATTTCGGGAGCTGTCGGTTCCGGAGATCGCCGGAACCGAGGGCCCACTGCCTACTAAACGTTGACAAGACGCCGTTGGAACACGGTGTTCCCGTCGACGGGCTGGCTCTCTACTGCCTTGATTTCGTAGAGAACAAATTCATTGTCGCTGCCCAGTGCCGGTAGGCCCCGCCGACGACACGTTTGAAAGCAGTCACCCAGTCCAGTCTGCGGTCTCCTCTCGTCGGAAACGCCCCGTAAGTTCGCCTCAATATCCACGGCGGCTTCCTCGACGCGGGTGCGCGTCTCCAGTGCAGCTCCTCCAACCACCACCGCCATACCACTCGTTCGTGCTGGTAGAGAGTCCACCGGTGGGCCAGGATTCCGGCTACACCCAGGATTTCCGCAGTTCGTGTGAACAGTCGCCGTGAGGCACGGGCACGGAGGCGATCGTGCGAGCCCGTCGCCAGACCCGCACTGCGGAGCCTGCGTAGGCAGCGCAGGGTCTGGGTAGCTGAGGTGTGAAGCAGGGCCGCGAGGGTGGCGGCGGGGATGCCGGGGTGCAGGAGGAGTTGCAGGTGGGCTTCCCGGGTGAGGGAGCCTAGGGACGGGGCGGACCAGAGGTCGGCCCGGGCGTGGCTGAGGCGGAGGCGGGGTAGCTCCAGGGTGCTGCAGCCGCTTGAAGGGGGCGTAGTTACTTGTGTCCCAGAACTGAACTGAGGCATCGCGACGCTGTAGCTTGCTGCCTTTTGCCCCGCCGACGCCTGCACGCGAACCACCCAGCCCGCGGTGACCAGCTGGGCCAGATACCGGCAGACCGTGCTCCGGTGGCTGCCGATACGGTCTGCCCACCGCCGCACATCGAGCGCCACGGTGCGGGCGCCGACATCGAACATGAGGGCAACGAGACCGTCGAAGACCAGTCGCCGGGTTGCAGCATCCGTGCCTCCGCGGAAGAACTCGGCACGATCGGCGGCATCGACGACTTCCAGGAGCGCCCGCCGGGTGCGGGCGAAAGGCCTCTGGGGCCCCACGCTGTCCGGAGCGTGGGACGACCCCGTTTTCGAGAGGGGATGCGCGCGTACATAGTCGGCGGCATGTGCCACCTGCCGGGCGAGATAGGTGTGACGACGTGGCCGGGGCAGGAATCCGACCGGTGTGCGGACCGTTCGGAAGTGCTCGAGACCGGGTAGCGCCTCGGTGAAGGCGGCATGTGCGATATCTGCCGACGTCCAGCCGGACCCGATCATGCCCGCAAGAATGCGCGCCGCCACAAAGCTGCGGTCTACATGAGACGGCAGGGGCTCGGCCAATAATCGAGCGATTTGCGGGGACACCGGGCGCCTCGTCAGGGGGAGACCATCCAGTCCCCTCCCCCACAGATCCTTTGCTACTACTGTTCCGTGGTGGAACGTCGGAGCCGTGTGCTGGATGCGTGACGGATTGAGCGGCCGCCGGCGTCTCCGCGCGGTTGCGGAAGCTTCTTCGGGAGCCGGCAACATGGCCCGCAGGTCCTCCAGCATGCGGGTCTGGTGCAAGGAAGGGATTCCCCGGTCGGCGACGCGCACCGCGGTCAGCGCATCGGCGCTGGCCAGCACGCGGGAACGGGCCTGCGTAGCCTTGCCGTGCCGAGAGCCGGGTGCGCGCACGCATCCTGTCCGGGGGTTGAGCAACGGACTGATGTCCAGCGAAGGAAACGCCGTGCGAGCACTTCGGGCGATATCGGCTACCAGGCGGGGTGACGCCGCTTTACCGAGTCGGATCCAGATATGGCGGCCACCGTTGTCGGTCCCGGAGGAGGCGCAGACCAGGTGCGGGATACCGAGGTAGGCGAGCAAGGCGGCGAAGGCAGCGGCGTGCCCGGGGGCGTCACCGCGTGCGATATCGAAGTCGAACGCCAGGAGTCGGAACTGTCCCTGGGCGTCGGCCAGCGGCAGCGCGAACGGACACTCGGGCGCACGTTCGGAAAGAACACGTGACTCGGAGTACCGGTGAGTGCGGTCCGGATCGAGCCGGGCCGGCCCGGGGGCCCACCGCCGTACCACGGCATAAATATGGTCGTGAAGATCGTTGTTTTCGCAGTTGGAAGCGTTGTCTGCTTCCGGCGGGACGATCGTGCCGAGGGGTCTCGTCACCGGTGTGACACCGGCCGGTTCCCCATTGTTATGTGACGTACGCGCAGCGCAGGTCGACAGGACAGCGGGCATGCCTGTAACCTGGCAATCGGTTCTCAACAAACCGAAGCCTCTCTCGTGTGGTTGCGAGAGTCGGTTCGAGGGATTCGGGGTGGTACCCGAAGGGATTGTGTGAGCACGCAGTGCGCTGGACGTCAGTCCGGCAATGAGTTGCCCCACCAAGCGGATGGTGGGGCACTCGCCTTTTCTGGGGTGGTTAAGCCCAATCGGGGGTGGTTAGGCCCCGATGAACTGACGACCATGTCCGGGGTGGTCATCCCGGAGGTCGGCAACGGCGTGTGCGTTCCTCGAATGAGTCTTGCAACGGTATGAAGATGTCGTAAGGCAGGCGCAGTCCTGCCGACGCATCAGCTCGCCATCGTCAAGCTCCTTCCCTCGGTCGTGCTCAGTGCCGCCTGACGCATATACGTCAGCGCGGAGTCGAACTCGTCCATGTGGCCGAAACCAACGGCCGCGAGCGCGCCCAGCAAAGCAACTCGATTGGTCGAGTAATCGTCGACCAGTTGGTCGATCGTGCTGCGGTAAGCCACCGGGAGCCGGGTCCACACCTTGCGGCGCTCGGCGCCGTCCTCGATGCCCAGTTCCTCGGCCAGACCTCCCGAGCAGTCGACGATCGTGTCGAGCTCGTAGGCCTGAAAACCTGCAGGTAGCAGGTCCAGATGGCGCAGTCCGATGGTGATGGCCACACCCAGGACGTCGCTGGCCGTCTCGTTCGTCGAGTTCTTGATCGCCGAGAGACGGTCGAGGTTGCGCTTCCACAACGTCGTCACAACCGGCTCGCGGTGACCCAAGGACGGGCGGCCGGCACCCGAGGTGCGGCGCGCGCGACGACGGACATCGGGCATCAAGGCGGGATGTGACATGCCTACTCGCCTTTCCTTCCGGTGGAGCTACAACGATCCGACGAGGCTGAGCGTACATCCTCTCGGAATTTCAGCAATCCCAACACGCGGATCCATCTCAGATTGCTGAAATAACCATAGGCCAACAACCGCGAGATGCACGGAGACGCGCCGAGGAGCAGATCGTAACTCGAGAACTCTCGAGAGGGACACCCGTGGCTCGAGGTGAGTCTCGATGCGGATGGTTCGAACCCCGCCCGCCTGCAGCGCTCGGCACGCGGGCGGCGATAGCGCCCCACCCTACTGGGTGGACACCTCGAACATAAGCACGGGCGCCCGGGTCGTCACCGCATCGACCCCATCCCGGAGCTCGCCAGCCGCCGCAAGATTTAGGTCGACGCCATCCAATTAAGAAAACGATTATCGTTAGTGCATTGGCATTGCATCTCGAGGGAGACTGCGACCCTGGGCGCCGGCCTGTTGAAGCCGAACTCAATTCTGTCCGCCGTTGCGCTGTGCAGTGACTTTCGCGGGGAAGCCGAGGCCGGGACCGAAGTCCGGATTCGCCCGAGCTCGAGAGAAACTTCGCTGCCTCGAGTGGGCACTCCCCTGGTGAGCCATCCAAGGCCTGTCGGATGTGCCGGCCGACGCCCCCGCTTCGGCACACCCAGAGCCCCGGACGTTCACCTCGGCCGCGGAAGTCGCAACGCTCCATATCGTGCGGATCGACCACGATTGTCCCGGACCAAATTCGCGAGCCCATCCCGGTCCCGATGTGGGACCGCACCCGGGTGCGCGACGTCGGCGCGGGTTTCTCCGTCTGCGCAGATCATTCGCGCTCCAGCGAGCGGCGCGGAGCCGGCGCAGTGCGGCTCATGCCTCGGGAGCGAAAGCGTCTGTCGCGGTGAGGTTATCGATTGTGCAGGGCTCTGCGGGAATCGTTGTTACTGCTGTTGCGGGCACTCACAGACTCAAGTACAGCCGAAGCGCTTGTTCGACAAGTGCGCTGCGACTGCCGGCGCCCCACTCTTCGGCCAGTCGATCCAAAACCTTTGCATCCGAAGCAATTACTCCTGCCAACGGAACTCGGGCTTGTGGCTCGCTGTGTCGGCGCCGGCGCGCGCCGGCCGCCTGCTTCCGCTGGAAGAGGCCCCCGGACGATCCTGCCGTCGCACGCCAATGTGTTTCCAGCTCAACGGCGTGAAGCTCGATCGCGTCGAGAACAACCTGCCCGTAGGAACGCGCAGTAGTAGGGTTGCTGGCACGCTCACGCAAGGTCAGCGCCCGAAGTGCGTCGTACACGGAAGGCGACAGCGAGACCTCCGGGGGCGCCGTGCGCGACACCGGCGCCGCACCACCTTCGCGAGGGCGTGAACGCTTGCGTGGCTCCGCTCCCCGCCCTTTGTCGGCGCTAGGGTCATCCTCCGCCGTGCGCTCGTCCTTGAACGGCTCGGTGACTGCCTGGAGATGGCGAAATTCCTGCGCCCGCTGCTCCGGGTCAGCCTCTGCGGCAGACGGTTCCGTCGTCTGCCGCAGAGGCTCCGGTGCCGGTTGCTGCGTGGGAGGGCTCTGCGGCTTCACCGTATTCAGCGAGGGGAGCAGGTCGTCCAGATCACCCAGTGCAGCCGGATCGAACGCCGCTCTGCGGCGTCGAGAAGTCACGCCACACCTCCTGCGACGCGTCCACTCTCCGCCGCAGCCAAACGACCGAGAACCTCCCGGGTCAGTGCCTGGTAGTCGCCGGCCAATCCCGACGGATCCCGGGACCACAGTCGCTCCCCCAGGTTTGCCTTCTGACGCAGCCGCTGAAGCCGGTGCTTCTGATGCGTGTCGGCAACCTCCACCAACTCGGAGGGGGTGAGATGGCGAGTGCGCAGATCGACTGCAGCCGCCCGGTCCGAGCGGATGAAGGTCTCGAACGGCGAGGCTCCGCTGCCCTCGAGAAGCTCCCCGACCTGCTCGAACACTTCCCGGTTTCTCGTGGTCGCGCGGGGATTGGCATCGAAGAGCACAACGCCCAAAAGTTGGATCAACGATCCGTTCTGCCGCGCGCGGAGGTACCGGGCAGCCAAGAGCTCGACGCCGGACAAGCTTGCGTCGTCGTCCTTGGTCGGGACGAGGAGATAACGCGCAGTCCCGAGAAGAGCGTCGAGCAAGGGTGCATCACCCGGGCCCGAGTCGACCAGGACCAGGTCATAGCGCTCGGTTTCACACAGGTCACCGAGAGTGGTGATCAAGTTGGCCCGAAGATCCGTGCCCGATTGGGCGGCGGTGGCTGCCACTGCCCCAACTACGGCCAGTGCCGGCCCTCCAGCAATCAGATCCAGATTCGGACGCACGTCGCGCTGCGGTTCGAGCGGGTGGGCGTACTGCAGCGCCATGCTCAGACCTCGCCCCCGGTCGCCATCGACGCCGAGATCGGACGAAGTCACGTTGGCCTGCTGGTCCGCATCCACCACAAGAACACGCCGGCCTGCTGCCGCGACCATCCCCGCGACGGCCGCGACGATCGAGCTCTTACCGACGCCGCCCTTTTGGTTGGCGACGAGGACGGTCCGAGCGGGCTGCTGCATGTTCACCCGGGTGAATGTACAGGCATCCGGCCGGACGACTGGGCATCGACACGCCCGTGAATGTGGCCGCTTGTACGGACCGTGGCATGGGCGCTTACACGACCGTGGATACCGCCGGACGTACGGCCATCAGTAATGCCATCTATTAGGCCATCGAAATGGACAGTTCAATGCTCAGCTATGCGGCCATACATATGGCGGTAGGGAAGGGCATGTAGACGGCCATGAACGACGTCGGAAGGACGGCCATCCCTACGGCCTATCGAAAGGCCATGTAGAAGACCGATAAGAAGACCACTAAGAAGGCCATGCACATGGCCATTGAAGAGCACTGACGTAGGGCCGCAAGTATGGCCATGCGAAGCGCCGTACGATAGCCATAAATGGCACCATACACACAGCCATATAGAGTCCCGGTGGAAGTCCATATTGATCACCATAATGAAAGCCATACGACAAACCGTATCTACACCCATACATATTCCCACACGTGTTTTCGCAGTACACAGGGCTATCTACGTCCTGATCAAGCTGGCGCACCGAACGAAGATGTCAAACAAGATTCGGGCATCCCGTGACCGGGCGAGTGCGGGTGTAGACGCCCATGCTTGCTGTCTGGGGTGACGTCGGAGGCGAGGACGATCGCAACAGGTAGTAGAGCGCGTGAAGCGGAGGATTGAGGTTCGCAACCTGCCGCGACAAGAGTCGGGGTCGATAGTCGAGCGATGGAATCGGAGGACGACTGTGGCCTTGCGGAACCCGCCCCTGCAGTCCGTTCCGACAGCGCCGACGTGACGCGAGTGGTCGGCTGTCAAGCGCTTTCATCGTGTCGAGGTGGTGCGGTTCGGTCGTGAACCAGGCCTTGGTGTTGTGCGCTTCGGCGATCCGCAACGAGCTGTGCGAGCCGGTGACCTTCCCTTCTGCGGACACCACTCGGCTCCCGGCGTAGACCCGTGCGCACTTCCATACGGGGGCCCATATGTAACGCCATACCGAAGGCCATGACTACGGCGCTCCACATGGCGCTGATAAGACCTGCCCTACGACCCGACCGGGGGACTTCCCATGCGTGGGGCGTGGCGGGAAGGCGCTTGGAGGGGAGCGCGAATGGCGACGGCAGTGGTCCCCGGCGCGCCGAGGGGAAGAAGCGACGGCCGGTCGAGCCGAAGCGGCGCGAAGGCGCTCAGATGACGGGATGCTCATTCCCGAACTGGCGCGGCTATCCCATCCGGGCAGGGCTGCGGAGCGATCCCACGGCCGTCTTCCCGACCCCGAGTTCCCCGCCGGACACGACGCGAGCGGGAAGCCAAACAACCAGCTGAACTGGCCGGATGCAGGGGAGGCGAACCGATGGGGCGCTGGAGAGTCGGCAGGGATCCGCCTCCAGCGGAAGACCCGCCTGGGAGGTCATCGCCCCGGAATTGCCAAAGGCGTCGGGTCGGGCGGTGATAACACGGAGAAAAGTATGTTAGAACGCTGATAAAAAAATTATCACATTAAAGATTGGAAAGACGCAGTTTAACGGGTTGGCCGCACTCTTGGTTCGTCGGACCGGGCATGCCCCGTCTCGCGGTGGTGGCAGGGCTCAACCTCCGGAGTCGCGCTCGGGTCAATCTGCACCGGGAAACCCGGACCATCCTGGGCGGACGGTCGGGTTCACGAAGTAGAAGATCATCGTCAGCGCATGTCCTGGCTCGAATAGCCACACGCGCCAGGACTTGTCTCCGCAGCGCAGCGCAGCGCTTTGCGCAGCGTCCGCGCCGCACTCTCCGAGGATCCTCCAGCGGAACGTCAGCTGGGGAGGTGCCTACTACCTGGGCCGAATTCGTGCCGCTCGGCACCGGAGCGATCTTCTTCGCGCTGAGCGGTGCCGCCTTTCGCGGACGATCAGGTCGATCTACCGTCTCGGCCTACCGAAAGCGCACGCGAAACGAACCCGGCAGCTGAACAGCGGCAACGGCCGATCCATTGCGCGCATCCTGGGGGCCCGTCTTCTTGGGGCAAGGGCTGCGTAAGGGAGCACGCGTCGCCTCCAGTCGAGTTCTCGCCGGTCTGCCGTTTTCGGGATCTGGGCGCATTGTCCGGGAAGCGGTATATCCTTTGCCGTGGCAAGTCGTGTGTGATTCAGGCTGGGATCCGGAGGGGTATTGATTGTGACCGCGGCACATCTCCCCTCTGACCTGGCGGCCTACAACGACGCCGCCCGCATGTGCCAAGCCGAGCTGGTGACGGCGCTTCAACAGTTGCTTGGCGCCAAACTTGTCGCGTACCTGGGCGGGGTCAAAGAGACTAGGGCCGTTCGGCAATGGGCAGCGGGAACCCGCACCATCGGGAACGACACCGACCTCCACCGCCTACGCCTGGCCTACCGCATCGCGCGACTGATCACCGCAGGCGACACCCCCGCCGTGGCGCAGGTCTGGTTCGAAAGCTTGAATCCCATCCTCGACGACCGCTCCCCGGCGCTTCTGCTCCGAGAAGGGGAGCTGGCCGAGATCGGCCCCCACGTGTTGTCCGCCGCCCGCGAGTTCGCCGCCGCCCGATGACGCGCTGGATTCCCGCCTCCCCCTTGCCGGTATGGACCCCCACTAGGAACGGTGAACAGTGATGGCATCGACCAGGAAAGGCCAGCGCATGGGTGGGGGAGAGCAGTTCGCACTGTTCGACGTGGCGCAGCCGGCCGAGCCGGAAACCAACGCCCGGGTCGAGGCCGCCTCCGCACTGCAGCCCGAAGCCACCGCGGAGGCGGTGGACATCGCGGAGGCGGTCCCGCCGTCCGACACGCCACCGTCAGAGCCCCAGCTTGAAGCTCCGAGTACTCCGGAGCCGGCCCCGCCCGGGTGGGAGAGCCTGCCAGCCGGGGAAGACGCCGACGGACACGCCATCGTCATCACCGCCGCAGCCTCCTACACCCCGTCCGGACGAGTACTGACCGGACCTGTCGACTCGATCGACAAACTCGATCAGCTCATCCGCTGGGCCGCGTTGACCCCCTTCGGGTCCCCGGCCCAGGTGTGGCTCGTCGGCGTCGACGCGTGCGCACAGCTCGGCTGGCTCATCGACCCGGGCAGCGAGGACGACGTCGACGACCTCGAAGCGCTGCGCGTGCGCGCCGCCGACGAATTGCGTCAGGTCATCGCCGCCACCTTGCCGCCGTTGATCGCGCAAGGCTGGGAGTTGCGGGGCGACCCCGGGCACGTGGTGCACCTGTCCCGCGCGATCGGGAAGGCCACCCAGATGGTGGACATCGTGCTCGAGCCCTATGTATGGACCTACTGGAACAAGGACTTCGGTTGGGGCAACCGTGTCGGCGACATGGGCATTCTCGGCTCACCCACTGCCGGCACCTACCTGCCCGACGACGACTTGCCCGCCGCGCGTGAACTCGGCCGTCGGCTCGCGTGGAGCGCACAGCATCTCGGTGTTCTGCCGGGACCGACGCCAGCCCGTACCGGGGCGGCGGTTGTCGACAAGATCCGCCGTGAACGGACCCGTACCGGGAAGGGCATCCTTGTCACCACGGCCGGACCCGTGCCACCGTTGGATGGGCCGCCGCGCGGTGATCTCGAACCGGCCGCCGGTTGGGGCCGCGTCCCCGACGCCGAAGATCTGGACCATGCCTGTCGACTGGTGACGATCGATCAGCGCGCCGCGTACCTGGCCTCTGCGGGCATGTTGAGTTTCGGGTACGGGCGACCGCGCCACGTTGTGGGCGATGCCGCCGTGGAGGAGGCGTCTCGAACCAAGCCGGCCTTCGGGTTGTGGCGTGTGACCTTGCCGGCGGCAGGGCAGTACTCGTTGCCGGAGAAGTTGCCGCTGCCGCATCCGGTGATGCAGTTCGATGCACCGGTACGAACCTGGGTGACCAGCGTGAGCCTCGAAGGGTTGTGCGCACCGGTCGCGGACGGGGGAATGGGGGTGGACGTCGACGATCTCGAGGTCACCGAAGCGTGGATTTATCCCGAGCAGGGCAGGGCGTTGGACAAGTGGGCGTCGATCCTGCGCGCTGCTCGTGGTGTCGCGGTCGAGACCGACGATGTGGCGATGAAGCGATTCGTCGGTGCCTGCTACAAGGGGTACATCGGGCGGATGGTGAATCCGGAAATGTGGACTGCGACTCGGATGCAGCATCACCATCAGCCGTTGTGGCGAGCGGCGATCATTGCACATTGTCGTTGGCGGGGCCGTCGGGTGGCGATGCGCATCGCGCGTGAGACCGGTCGGTGGCCGATCCGCACCATGACGGATTCGTGGATGTATCTGCTGGGGGAGGCGGACGACGTCGCGGATGACAGCCCGGCGTTGGGCAAGATGGTGGTCGAGAAGCACGCCTGGCTCTCCGACGATCTGCTTGCAGTGTTCGCGGCTGCGCAGGACACCCATGAGGTCAAGCTCGCTATCGATGCGGCCTACGGTGCCTGTGGCGAGGAGGACGCGTAGATGGATCGGTGTGGGTCGGTGTGGCGGCACGGTGTGACCGGCGTCGGGTTGTATGGGCGGCACGCCCTGGCAGGTCGTTGTCGGGTCGGTGGGGGAGAGGGCGAATAGGTGGCGCTACATCTGCCGAAGAAACGTTCGAAGTCGGTGCCGCAGACAGCTGTGGGTCTTGACGGTATGCACGTCAAGGTGGCCGCCGCGGCGACGGCGGGTGTAGCCAAGTCGCAGCAGACCAGTCGAGGCTTGGCGGGGCTCACGACGACGGTGTCGGTGGGGCAGTTGCGTACCGAGATCGGGCGGGAGGGGTTGCGGCAGGCCGCCATCGACGCTGGGCGCAGGGCGCCGTCGGACCGCACCCTGCGCCGCTGGGTGCAGCAGGGGCGCATTCCGCACGCCGATGTCAATGAGCTCGCGCAGCGTCGTGCGGCGATCGAACGACTCGGGGGAGTGGCGGCGGTGGCGCAGCAAATCGGGCGTACCCCGTCGGCGGTGTCGCGCTACCGGTCGGGCAAGACCAATGAGCTGCGCAACGACGCCGCCAGCAAGCTCCGGGCGGTCAAGGCGCAGGACACGATGCAGCGGGCCGGGGTGCTGCGTCCGGACGGCACGCCGAAGCGGGCCACGATCCGGGTAAAGGGTCGGGTCGGGGTGCGCAACGGTTCCGAGGCCGGCTACGACTTCCGCACCCGCACGCTGGACTTTGCCAACTCCGATGTCCCGTTCACGGTGGAGGAATCGCAGGCGTTGGCGGCGGCGCTGGCGAATGATGATCACGGCCGGGTGGTGGCGATCCTCGAGCGTCATGCCACGCTGGAGTACCCGGAGAACAAGGGTTTCGACGTCTACAGCGACGAGTTCGGATTCCACTTCGAAGCGATCGAGGACATCCAGATCGATTGGGCGTAGAGGGTGTCTCGAGGGCGGTATCGGTCTCGATGCGCTCACTGTTCGGCGAGTTCTCTGCGGAGGTTGGCGCATTCGAGATGCCGGCCCAAGGGGAGTGCGTCGTCCTGATGCTGGTCGCTTTACCGCGGTAAAGCGCGATGGTGGCGGCTCAAGGATTCACCCCTCCCCAGGAGTTAGCCGGGGTGGTTGCGGTTTACCGCGGTAAACCGCAACCACGACACGGAGGTGTGTCCACGAATGAAGGGGGCTCGACCGCTTGTCGGCTATGGCGTCGACGAGTACCGGCTCGCCGTCCACCCCGTGCTGGTCGGTTCGGGCCGGCGCCTGTTCGACCCCGCTGACGTGCAGGCGACCCTCGACCTCCGCGACTGCAAGGTGCTCGACAACGGTGTCCTGCTGCTCGACTACACCGTGGTGTCCGACGCCGTAACCCTTCCGGACTTCGGCTGAGGCCCGTCCCCGGATCAGGCCCGGCCGACCGCCACCTCAACTCGTCGACGCTGTTCCGGAACGGTCCGTCGAGCAGCCCTGTATACGGCTGGGACGGCGCGAACGAACCGTCGCGTCGGTCCATGGGTTCGAGAACCATCGATGATCCCGGGGCCGCAGCGACGACATCGGCCGCGCACGACTGCCCCGGGTGGGGTGAGGTGTCAGGGTCGGGGCCACCAGTCGAGTGCTGCACAGGACTCGTCTCCGACCACCCATGCGTCGTGGGCCGGTGCTACCGCGAACGGTCCTCGGGTCCGGCCTCGACCTCTGGGCCCTTCCGGCTTCGTGCTCGCATTCGGCCACTGAGCACGTAGCGGTAGTGGTGCTGCGAAACCCGGCTGGTCCCGGCGCCGACGTGCGTGGACTACCGCCGACTCGGGCGACAGACGCCATGACCGAGGGTGATCAGCTCGGGGATGTCGGGCACAACGCGCATGCTTCCATCCGGGAAAGTCATGGTTCGCCCTGTCTGATCGCCTCGAGCGCAAGTCCGTCCCACGGCTCCGGCATGGAAGCGATGCTAGGCAGCCTGGAGTTCGACGTCCTTCGTCCAGGCGCGAACCATTGGTTCCCACCGCAGGGAGGGGATGGGGGCGGCGGCACAGGAACTCCGGTTCGGTGAGTCCCTCCGCCACCCGGTACGTCGTATCGACTCGGCGCGATGTGACGACGGTTGCGGAGAGGCCAGCCGCTACGGTGACGTTCCGAAACAGAACGTACGTGTGAACCATTCGGAACGAGGGTGTTCTGGATCGGCCCGGGTTACTCCGTCTTGTGATGGCGCGGTGGCATATGGCCTCGCGATTGACGGCAGGGAATGGACTGGAGATCAATTAGTCACGTGACAGTGCCGACTGGGCGGGGAGAAATCAGGGTGCCGCTCGATGTCGCCGTCCCCTTGGCTCCGGGTGCCGATTAGCCGTCGAAGTCCTTGTCGCGCTGCTCGGAAACCAGCTCACGACGAAAGGTGCTGGTTTACCGCGGTAAACCAGCACCCCCGTGGGAGTCGGTGCTCGACCCGGAGGCGCCGGGGGAGCCGGCGCCGGGGTTATGTGTGCGCAGTGAGTGCGCCGATCAGGGCGCGCAGCCCCTCCTCGTCGAGATAGTCACGCAGTGCGTCGGCGAGAGTGGGAGGGTCGGCATCGAGTCGACGGAAGGCGCGCACCACCTTGGCGGCATCCGCCCGAGGACGTTGGTTCACCGGCGGGCTGCCGTCGTCGGCGCAGTCCTTATCGACCGTCTCGATCTGCTGCTGAGCCTGCCAGGTATCGACCTGCTGTTCGAGGGGGACTCGCGCGAGCGATCGGGCGAGTCGGACGGCGAGTTCCCCGCGACGCAGCGCGGTTTGGAGTTCAGGGGCGAGTTTGAGCAAAGCCCGGCGTTGGGAGACCCAGCCTTCGGTCTTGCCGAGCCGGGCGGCGGCGGCATCGGCGCGGCCGCATTCGGCCACGAGCAGTTCGACGGCCTTGGCTTCCTCGATGACGTCGAAGTCGCGGCGGCCGATGTTCTCGGTCACTGCCGCCGCCAGCAGGGTGGCACGGTCGCGGGCGACCTCGTCCTTGACCACGATGTCCAGGCCGGTGCGACCGAACTTCGAGGCGGCGGCGTAGCGGCGGCAACCGTTGATCACCACCCAGCGGGCTTCGGCCAGGTCGGTCTCGTCCTGGGGGTACAGCTGCAGGTATGCCTGCCGGGTGACCACCAGCACCGGCTGCAGCTGTGTTTCGGCGATGGAGGCGAGATCGGACAAGTCCCCCAGGTCGTCGCGGGGGTTGCGCGGGTTGGCCACCAGGTCGGTCAGCGACGCGGTGGTCGGTGCGGTGCGGCCGAGGTGCTGGCGGTCGACGGGGGAGTGTTCCCCGACGGCGGCGGCCAGCGAGGCGAGGGAGGTGCGGGTTCCGCGGGCCATGGCTTATCGGCCTCCGTCGATGCGCAGCTCGAGGGCCAGGCGGTAGAAATCCTCGCGGGCCTGCAACGCGACCCGGTTGGCCGGATATTCGGTGACCACCAGCCCGTCCGCGCTGGCCCGGGCGTGCAGCTTGTAGTGCCGGATCACCGTGTTCGCCAACGGCCACTTGTTGGCCCGGACGAAGTCCTTGGTTTCCTCGAGATCCCTTGTGCCATCGCGAGGATCCCAGTTGTTGATCACCACTGTGTGCGCGATGCCGCGGGGTTCGAGCACCTTGCGGATGGTGCGGGCGGTCGGGTCGAACGACAGCGGTTCGGTTTCCATCGGCACGATGACGTGATCGGCCACCTCCAGCACGGCGCGCAGCGCCTCGGCGGCCGGGCCCCGGCCGAGGGGATCGGAGTCGTCGTCGGCGCCGGCCAGGTCTATCCAGCCGGGGGTGTCGACGTAGACGTGCCGGATGCCGGGCAGCTCGTTCAGCCGGCGCAGGCCGGTGATGTCGTCGTGAGCTTGGACGACGTGGAACGGCAGGTCGTCGATGCGGTCGGCCCACCAGATCGCCGAGCCCTGTGGGTCGACCGAGACCGCGGCGACAGGGGAGATGGCGTCCGGGTCGTCGCCGGTACCCAATACGTCGGCGGTGACGGCGGCAAGGTTGACGGCGATGGTGGACTTGCCGACGCCGCCCTTCTGATTGAGAACAGCATGAACTGTCATGCGCGATGCGCCTTTCCGTGTGCTTCACCCACCACGGTGGTGGGCTACTTCGGACCGAGAGCACCCTACGGCAGGCGGGTGTCCCCGGGCGCAGCGACACGCGGCATCCGGTCGGCGCGTTCGCTTTACCGCGGTAAAGCGGACGCAGTCCCTGGGGCCGCCGGTTCGGACGGGGCTGCCTTGCTGGTGACCGGCAAAGCCTCGCTGAAGCGGCGGTGCAGAGGGGTTTACTGCGGTAGACAAAGCTCCGGGGGTTTCCAGATCCAGAAACGACCTCCAGGTTCGACCCTCACGCAAGAGCCTCTGCTGGCGTGTATGGAATCCTCCGTGCTCCGTGCTCCGTGCTCCGTGCTCCGTGCTCCGTGCTCCGTGCTCCGTGCTCCGGGCTCGCCGAACCACCGTTCCTTCGGTGGCGGACGGCAGGCCCGGCTCGCACACGGGCGCCGAACCCGGGCCTCACAGCCACGGCAAAGCTCCGCTGGACAGGCCCCTCGGTCACCTGCACAGGGACGACGGCCTTCGGTGCTCGCTCCCTTCCGGGCCGGCATCGTCCTGATTGCGGACCTCTTGCGATCCCGGAAATGCCTCGAATGCGACAAGACATCCCTGGTTGGGTGTCGTGGGCAGATAATGAGTTGGGAGTCAAGGAGCGAGGTCATGACCGGCCGGCCGCGGCGTCGCCCACGGCGACGCCAAGACGTGGAGATCTTCCCTCCAAATTTCAGTAGCGACGAGGTCGAAACCCTAGTGCGGCAGGCGCTACGCCGGGCGTGGGCCGAGGGCTACCACGCATCGAATGTGGATGCCTGCTTCAATGCCGAGTTCGGAACCGATCGCCGTAGCGTCAATCCCTACGACGAGCCCGCCGGCCAGTCGGATCAGCGCGACACCGGTTAACGGGATGGCGGCGCAGGGCCTGGGCTGCTCGGTTGTGCAGCGGCGGGCCCATCATTTACTCGACCACGATCCGATCGGCGAGGGTGCTACTCCTCCCTAGCCAGCCCACGCCCAGTTTCTCGGGTGACGTTTCCGGTCCGTCCCGCCCGGGGCCAGCAACGTTCGCTTCGATCGGGCGGTACCGGACGGGTTCCGAGCCGTTCCTGAAAGTGACGGTCCGACCGTTCCGCTGCCTCTCGTGCCCCCCGATTCTCCGCATGAACCCGTGTCACCTCACTATGCGGTATCGGGGTCGCGGGGCGCATCGTCGGCGGTGCCGTCCTCGGCAGAATGCAGGGTGAGTTCGTGCAGGGTTGCATCCACTGCGGAGGCGAGTTCGTCATCGGTGGGGACGAGTTCGCGGACCGGGTCGGGCAGGGTGTCGTAGGTGTAGTTCGCCACCGCCAACGGCGCGGTGGTACCGGCGAGGGAATACCGGACGACGTTGTCGTTGCGGCCCGCGCACAGCAGGATCCCGATGGTCGGGGCATGCCGCTCCGGCATCCGCAGATTCTCGTCGATCCAGGACACGTAGAACCCGAGTTTGCCGGCATACTCGGGCTCGAACCGCCCGATCTTGAGCTCGACGACGACGAACCGGGATTGGCTCCAGTTGAAGAACAGCAGATCGATGTAGAAGTCGTCGCCGTCGACGCTGAAGTGGTACTGGCGGCCGACGAAGGCGAAGCCGTGCCCGAGCTCGAGTAAGAACTTCTCGAGTCGGGCCATCAGCGCCGTTTCGAGTTCGCGTTCGGCGGCTCGTTCCCTGAGGTCGAGGAAGTCGAAGAGGTACGGGTCGCGGACGAGCTGCTGCGCCAGGTCCGACTCCTGCGGGGGCAGATGATCGGGAAAGTTCGACGGAGCCGCCCCGATCCGCCGGTGCAGCTTCCCGGTGATCTGGTGAGCAAGCACGTGACGCGACCAGCCGTGTTCGGCGGCCCGGGCGGCGTACCAGTCGCGCTCGTCCTGGTCGTCGAGCTTGTCCAGCAGCACCGTGATGTGTCCCCACGGCAATCGTCCAACGGGTCGTTCTCGGTACTCCTCCTCACCCAACGCAGTGCTGGCCAGCGACCACACGTCGATGGGAGGGCTCATCGACGCGGGGCTGAGTGTGTATCCGACGCTCGGACCTGAATGACGCCCTCGCCAGGGTTGTTCCTGGATGTCCTTGGCTGCCAGACGTGGAATCCCCTGCCTGGTCACTTCCCGGCGCCGCGGTGCAGGATGTCGAGGAGGTCCCGCACGGCGAGCATGAGTTCCCAGTAGGAGTGTTCATAGAACAGGGGCGTCATCTCCGCGGGGAGCACACCGTCGAGGTCTGCAAAGAGTTCCTCTACCTCGGTGATGCGGTCGCCGTCGGAATCGGCGGGCTCGTCGTCGTTCACCCGGTGCGATCCGGGTTCATCAGCTGCTGAGGTCATCGCCGCATCCTGTCTCACGCGTGGACGGAATATGTGCCGGGCGTCGGCCGAGGTGAGCGCTCTGCTCTGTGCTGTTGATTCGTCGGGTGAGTTCGGTGTTGAGCCGGCGGACCGCGTCGAGTTCCTCGTTGCGGTCGGCGAGTTGTCCGGCCAGTGACCGATTCTGTTCGGATAGCTCTAGAATCCGTTGAGCATCACCAGATTCCGAGCCGTGGGCGAGTCGGGCGAGCTCGGTCATGTCGGTGCGTGATTGCGTGCCGAGGACCTCGCCGAGACGATGTTCGAGGGCACGGATCTGCTGGCGCAGGCGTTGGTTGGCGGCGCGTTGGTTGGCCAGGTCGGCACGCAGCGATGCTGTCGTGACAAGTCCCTCGCGAGTGACGCCGGAGTCACGTGCCTCGGCGATGCTCTGCATCCGACTGCGGAAGTAGTTGATCGGACCACCACCGAAGGTGTTTTCACAGAGTGGGCAGGGCTGTGCTTCGTGCCGGTAGAGGAAGGTCTCGGTGACCCCGGCATCGCGGGCGAGGGTGGCTGCGGGGATGACCCGACCGCGGGCCACGCACCGGTCGACGGCGGTGCGCACCGCCCGGTGCTTGTCTGCGCTCACGGCGGCTCGGTGGCGTCGTATCCCGTCGGTGCGGGGGTTCGGCGCGGTCACCGGGCCACCCCGGTCGATGCTGTGGTGCCGGGTGACCGCAGCCGCTCGAAAGCCGAGGGGAACACGTCCGGGTCGTTGTGTCGGACGATGCCGGCCAATTCGAGTGGCACGACCCGGGCGACCTGGGCGCGGGCGGTGCGTACCTGGGTGATGCATCGGACGATCTCGTCGCGTTCGGTCGGCGTGAGACCGTCGAGTTCGCCTTCGCAGCGACGGATCAGGTGTCGGACGCGATCGATCTCCTCGTCGGTGGGCATGGCGCTGCTGCGCACCCACGGCTCGATCTCGGCGGCATCGGCGGCGCGTATTCGTTCCCGGGAGGTCAGTAGCTGGCTCAGGTGTTCTCGCAGCTCGGGCAGATACGACGGGTCGGTGCGGAAGTGGGTGCAGCCCAGGCACCGCATCCGGTAGGGGCAGGCATGACCCCCGGCCTGCACGTTCGCCGGTTCGATGCAGATGCCGAACGGCACTGCGGTGGAGCCGATCTGGGTTCGCAGCTCCTCGGCAGGCTCAAGGGCCCGGAGTCCGGCCGAGGTCAGTGATCCGCGGTGGGTCAGCTGCAGCCGGCTCAGCCGCAGTACCGCGTCCCGTCGCCGAGTGGGGGTCAGCCGGTAGTAGACCTGTGTCGTGGTTGGTTTGGTGTGGCCGAGGAGATCCTGCAGAACCTCCAGGCTGGTGCCGCTGTCGGCGTGATCCTGTGCCCACGTGTGCCGCAGCGCATACGGATAGATCTTGTCCCGCGGAAACGGCTGCCGACCATCACCGACGGCATGGCCGGCCCCGGCGATGCGGCCCTCCTCGTCGAGGTCCGGGCACCATAGTTCGGGCAGGTCCATCACCCAGCGGCGGAGCACCGTGTGGACATGCCACGTCGGGACCGACCGCAGACCGTCCGGATTTCGATGTGGGGTCGGGAACAGTGGCAGCCGGGCCGGGTCGGTCATCGGGTAGGTCTGCCGCACTCGATTCTGCTGGTCTTCGATCACCGCCGCAGTGGCCGCGCTGATCGGCAGGCGATAGCCGGTGACGGCGATCTTGGTCATGTCGTGCACGAGCACCGGGTGAGTGTGCTCGTCCCCACTGTCGTCACGATGGACACTGCGCTCGAGGCATCCGTCGAGCGGCAAGGCGCACAGCTCACCCGGGCGTCGTCCGGTGCCCAACGCGAGCGTGAACCAGTTCACCGCCCACGCTCCGGCAAGGTCCTCGAGCCGATTCAGCGCCGCCGGATCGAGTAGCTGACGGATCACCGCCCGCGGTAGTGCCCGACTCGGCTCGTCGACGCTTCGGGCCCGGCCGGCCGGGAGGTCCGCTCGCAGCACCGCGAACGACGCGGGCAGACCGGCCGCGACGGCACCCGGCGCACTCAACCCCCATGCCTCGGCGTCCTCGAGTACCCGGGCGAGATACCGCACCATCCGCTGCTGGCCCTTGAGGGTCAACCGGCCTTCCTCCCGCAGGTGACCGAGCCGAATGAGATGGGTGGTGATGTCCGCGCGGCCGAGTGCAGTCGGGTGCACGCCGTGATCCTCGCGGTCCTGCAGCGTGGACGACAGCAGCGCCACCGCCAGGATCACCTCGTCCAGATACGCTGGGCTCACCCTGCGCAGTGCTGCGCGCAGCACCCATTGCTTCACCATGTCGAGAAGCCAGCCCTGGCCGATTCCCGTGGCGCCACGCTGTGCTCGATCGGCCCGGCCGCGGAACCTCGCCCACTTCCCCGGGTAACCGAAGGACCTCAGATCCCACACATCACACTCATATTGGGCGGCAACAGCTTTGGTTAGATCTGTATCGGCCGAGTCGAGTCGGACAAGGACGGGTTCCGTCATGATGTGGTCTCCTCGGACAGTCTCGTGGCCAGCCGGTCGACGGCGGCCCGGGTGCGGTCGGCCCCGACGTGGATGTACGGATCGGCCGAGGACGGTTGGCTCCACCCGAACAGTGCCTGCAACTCGTCGCGACTGGTGCCCGCCGCCAGGTGTTCCGAGGCGGCGAAATGCCGCAGCATGTGCGGATGGATCGGCCGTAGTCCGGCGTTCGTCGCGAGACGTTCGACGATCTTGTGCAGGTTGCGGGGCGAGATCGCGTTCCCCTGCGTCGGTCCTCGCAGCGCCACGATCAGCATGTCGTTGTCGGCCGCCGCGGGGCAACGGTCTCGCTCGTCCAGATACCGGTCGTAGAGCGCCACCACGATCGGCGGCACCGGCACCACGAAATCGAACCGGGCCTTCGACCATGCCCCGTTGGGATTCGTCCGGCGCACCACGTGCAGATGCTCTCCGCACGTCCGGCACCGCGGTCCGGTGTCGCCGGGTACCGGAAGACCCAGCGCGCCGGCGTCGGGCACGAAATGGATGTCCTGACGGCGCAGACCCAACACCTGACCCACCCGCAGCCCGGTCACCGCCATCAGCACCAGCATGAACCGGTCCCGGAAGGTGTGCGCCGTCTCGACGAGCGCCACCACTTCGGCCGCGGTAGCCCCCTCGGGCGGGCCGCCTCGTCGCATCTCCCTGCGCCGGTGCCGTACCCGCGGACCCGACCGGCCCCGGAAGTTGGGCTCGTCGGGTAGGTCGAACAGATCACCGAGCACTGCGGCAGGAAGCTGCTGCTCGGCCACGGCGAACCGGTAGAACTCACGGACCGCGACCAGGATCCGGTTGACCCGGCTCGCGCAGCGGGGGCGAGTCGCACTGCGGCCGGCAGTCAACGGAGTCGTGGCCAGATACCCGGCGAACAGGTGCAGATCCTTCGCCGCAGCCGACAGGTCACGACCGGTCTGTTCTGCCCAGGTCAGAAACAACGCCACCGAACTCGCGTACGCGGCGCTGGTGGTTTCGGCCTGCGCCCGACCGTAGAACCGCACCTCGAGCCATCGGGAAGCGAGCTCGTGGGGGCGGTAGTCGTCATCGACCACGCCGTAGTACGCACCCAGGTCGGGGGTGGTGATCCGCAGTCTGCGGTAGCTCACGCCTCGAACGGTAGGCCGCGCCGGCCAGCGGTTCCGAGAACCATCGACGGTGTGTCGCCGAATCCTGACCTCAGCCAGTACCCGATAGTCCCACCGAAGTACTGAGAACAGGTTGTTGGACGATTGCGGACCGAGGCCACAGCAGGGCCATCTGCCGCATGTAGAACAGGTTGCTGCGGGACAGGCCGCGCATCTGGGGAAACTCCGATCGCAGGTCCGAGGCGAGGCGGTCGATGACCTTGGTTCCCCAGCCTTGGGTCTGCTGTTGCTCCGCAATGGCCCGACCCAGGTCCCAGTACAGCACCAGCAGCTCGGTGTTGACCACTCGGGTGGCGCGGAGCCGGGCGTGGCGCACCTGACCTTTGAGCTGATCGAGAAACTGCGGGTAGTCGTCGGGTAGTGCGGCGGCAGGATCGGTCACCGCCTTATCCTGCACGGTGCCAACGACGTTGTTCCAGCTCGGTTGACGACACTGCTTGACGCGCGCGATAAGGCGCTGCACCACTACGTTCCCGCTCGCCAAATTGCTTGTTCGCAGGTGGATTGGCCTGTACAGGGCGCCGGCCTGGTCGGCGGTTCGAAGGTATGGGCATAACGAGGGCGTGGTTGACGCCGCTTCCCTGGGGCGGAGGCTGAGGACATGGCGAGGCGGTTGCCGGATTGGGAGTTGCTGGTACCCGGGGAAGGGCCGTAGGTCAGCACGATCCGGATCGAGAATGAGGCGGGGCAACCAGGGCCGATCGTCGGCGCGGCTACGGCCGGGGCGTCCGTGTGGCGGGTGAGGTGTCTGCATTGTGACTGGCTGGGCAGCAACGGCGGTGCGGATCGGTTCGGGGTGGCGTTAGAGCCTGGGCGCCTGACGTGGGAAAAGCTCGAGGAGCGGTGGGTGCGGCGCATCTATTGGGTGTCGGCGAAGGCGACGGGGCTCGACGCGCTCGAGCAGCTCGATCGGTTGGCGACCGAACAGCAGGCCCTGACCGAGGGGGTGGACGAGGGGGTCCGCCGGTGGCAGGCCGAGGGCGCCTCGTGGTCGGAGGTGGCGGAGATGACGCGTCAGTCTGCGTGGGAGGACTGGGTGGATTCCTCGGCGGCGCGTTGGCACCGCCGCCGGTGACGGTTATGGAGGGGTGCGCGCACAGCCGCTGTACGTCGGGGCGTTCAGGCCTGCCAACGAATAAGGATCCGAGGTGGTCTTCTTGCTGCTGGAGCTTGTCGGGAGCGCCTGACATGGGGACTTTCGCAGGAAAGCCGAGCGCGAGACGCTCACCTGGGGGCAGGAGGATGCCGCCTCCAGGTCACGAGCCGTCAGCGGGCGGGTTCGACGCTCGTCGGGGCGTCGAACTGTCCGTCCTCGTCTTTTCGTGGTCCAGTTCCTCGTCGACGGTGGAGTCCTCGGCGTCCCGCGGGTGGGCGTGCCCGCGACGGCCGATCCTCTTCACCCCCCCGACCAGGTGTCCGCCGCCGACGACGACGTTCGCGCCGCGCGACCGGAGCCGGTCGCGGAACGAATTGACGTGCTCGCTGGTGGCCTCGACCGTGGCGGCCGCCGTGTCGAGTAGCTCGTCCCGAACCGAGTCGCCGAGTTCGGCGATCTCCGGTGACGAGGCGAGGAACTCGGATCCCTGTGCGAGCAGATCCTGAGGCCCACTGGGGGACCGTCCGCCCGCTCTAGCGATCTTCACGGCCATCTTCAACTGGCGTGTGCGCCCCAGCAGGTATCCGGCGCCGACCGCTGCGGCAATCTCAACCTTGGTTTTGGTTTTCTTGATTTTCATGATCGAACCCACTTGCTGTGTGTCGTCGCCCCGCACTGCGTCGGGCGTCGGGAGCATGTGGAACTGTGACGCGTTGGTGCGCGCGGGGCGTATACCGTGACTACCCCGCGTCCCCGGTCCCCAATCACAAACTCCATCGGAAGCCCCGCTATGCCTCAGCCGACGGCGTTGGCTGGGTGGTCGCGGGCGCATCTGCTCGCGCACGTTGGCTACAACGCGGCGGCGTTGTGCCGCCTGCTGGGCTGGCGGCGTCGGGGGTGCAGACCTCTGTCGGTCGGTGGCCCCCTACTCGCGGGCCCGCTCGGCGCGAGCTCCGCGCCGTTGGTGTGCGCCGAAAGGCATGATCCAACTCCCCTGCCGGTTCGTCACGTCCGGACACCGGTGGATCGGGGTCCACCGCGTGCAGCCCGGTCGGGGTGGTGCTGTGCGCTCCGGGTGACGGTCCGGAAGTCATGGCAGCTGTTTCCGGGGGTCGGGGAAGCCGAGGGAGGTGTATCCGACGGCGCGTTTTCGTAGGGATGAGGCGAGGACGGGGGTGAGTTCGTCGTGATAGTCGTGGACGGTCGCGGTGGCTTTGCCGGGGTGGGGTCGGGTGATGCGTCCGACGTATTGGACGAGACGGCCTTTGAACGAGACGGGGGCGGCGAGGAACAGGGTGTCGAGGGCAGGGCAGTCGAAGCCTTCGCCGATGAAGGAGCCGGTTCCGACGATCAGCAGCGGCGGCTGGTCGGCCCGATGGGTGGCGATCTCGTGTGTGATTTGTTGGCGCTCGCGTGCTTTCATGCCACCGCGGAGAGTGATCACGGTGCATCCGGCGTCGGTCAACTGTTGGCTGAGGGCGGTCAGGTGTTCGACCCAGGTGGTGAGCACGAGGATGTTGGCGCCGTCGTGGTGGGCGGCGAGGACGTCGGTGGTGATCTGGCGTAGTCGGTCTTCGTCGGCGACGAGGGCGCGGTAGATCGCGGCGATTCCGCCGGGCTTGGTGGGGTCGGCGTCGCCGGTGAAGCGGAATCGGGTGCGGTGGAGGTGCAGCACGGGGTGGGGCGCGGGTGCATCTGATGCGGCGCTCGGTAGTTCACCGGCGGTGGGGGAGTCGAGGGTGATGCTGTGGGTGCCGAGTTGGTGGTAGATCAGGTCGTCGAGCCGGTCGCGTCGGTAGGGGGTGGCGGTCAGGCCGAGCCAGTATTTCGCGGGGACACGGTCGAGGACGTCGGAGAACGCGGATGCGGCTACATGGTGGCATTCGTCGACGATGACGAACCCGTAGCCGCCGGTCAGTTCGTCGACATTGTCGCGGCGGGCCAGGGTCGGCAGCAACGCGACGTCGATGATGCCGGTGGTTTTCGATCGGCCGCCGCCGATCTGCCCGCACCGGACACCGAGATGGGTGTGCAGGCGGGCCCGCCACTGATCGGCGAGGGCTTTGCGGTCGACCAGGATCAGTGTTGTTGTCGCCCGCGAGGCGATTGCGGCGCATGCGATGACGGTCTTTCCGGATCCCGGTGGCGCGATCAGCACGCCGGTGTCTTCGTCCGCGAGCTGGCGCACGGCCGCCTGCTGTTCGGGCCGCAGCTCGGTGGCGAGGCGGAAATGCTGCGGTGTTCCGGCGACGCGGTGGTCGTCGATGTGCAGGGCGCTGCCGGCGGATTCGACGAGGGTGGTCAACAGGGGCAGCAGGCCGCGTGGGAGGACGAGATCACCGTCGATGGTTTCGTTGTAGCTACGGAGGAATCGTGGGGTGTCCCAGGTGCTTCGACGTGCCCGTTGACGGGCATGGAACTCGGGGTTCGGGATGGACGCGGCGTGTTTGACCGCCGAGATCATGGCCGGCCCGAGGTCGGTGGCGGTCAGTTGCATACGGGCGCGAAACGATGCCCGGATGACGGCGGCAGGCCGCGGCACGATCTTCGTCGATGTCGGTAGCTGCAACCGGCGGACTTCGTGGCCCGTTTTCGGTGCGGGCCGGCGTGCAGCGATGGCGGTGACGTCGTTCGCGGACAGTCGCGCGATGCTCGACAGGTAGGCCCATTGATCGTCGAACGGTTCGAGGGTGGCCGGATCGAGGAACACGGTGGTTCCGTGCTGGCGGCGGGCACCGTTCAGCGGGGCGGCAATCAAGTTCCCCATACCGCGCCCGGTGTGCACGTCCTGGGAGGGGAACAGCCGGTCGTAACTGGTCAGGCTCATGCTGCCGCGCAACCCGATCGCTTCGCCGATCAGGCTCGTCGCGATCCGCCGAGCGAGGCCGGCCTGGGTGGGGTGGGCGAAGAAGATCCACACGTGCGCGCCGCGCCCGGACTGCGATACTTCCAGTGCCGCGGGTATCGCGCTCGCTCGGGCGGCCTTCAGATAGGCGAGGGCGTCGAGCATGGCGGTGTCCTTGTCGAAATCTGCGCTCACCCACCAGCAGGTGTCGTCATCGGCGAGGGGGTAGAGCCCGATATGGTGCTCGCCGAGCAGATGCTGGGCCACCACTTCGGCGGTCAGCGGCAGATAGGGCACCTCGGATCTGCTCATGCCCTTGACCCAGCGTCCCTCGATCGCGGGCATCCACCCCGACCTGCCGTCCCGGCGGTTCTCCCACCGAACCGCGTAAACGTCGGTGCGGCACCGAAACAGGTCGGCGTAGAACCGGACCTTCTCGGCGGGTGTGGATCCCATGTCCACCGGCGCGCCCGGCGCTCCGGTCAGGGCGGTCTGATCCGGATCGGGGACGCGGGCCTGTTCCTCGCTCAGCTCCAGCAGCCGCCGCAACCGCGCATTGTCGGCTCGAAGCGTGTCCAGTTCTCCCGGGTAGCGTTCCTCCACGATGCCCAGTGTGCGGCGAGCGAGCCCGACCGATCGACCCGAACGACCACGCATGTCGGTGATCGATCGGTACGACGTGGAATCGTCTATCGATGCCGATCCCACCAATTGCCGCACGTCGCCCACGGGAACAGGCACGCACCTCCTGGGAGGGGCTCCGGGGCATGCCGTCGAACGGATCGACACGTTCGTCCACCCGACGGCCGGTGTTGGTATTGACCCGCGCGTTGGTGCGCCCGCACCTGAGCAGAGTGGCGGTGGCGCCGATCACCGGCACCGTGCGAGGGCTGTCCACCGAGGTGCCGGTAGGGCCGGCGAACAGGTTGGAAAGGATTCGGTGGTCAGTTGCGACAACATCGTGACCATTCCCGCGTCAACCGCGTCAACATGGGGGCGCAGTCTCGGGTGCTTCCTTCCGTCGAGGAAGCCGCGCTGTCCGAGGCGATCCGGGCCGTGCTCGACCTCGAATGAACAGCCTCACAGCCGACAACCGACGTGACGGCGTTGTCACCCTCACTGCTCGGGGGTGTGCAGGAGCTCGGCGAGGCGGTCACCGGTGACAGTGAAGCTGGGGGCCGTCTCCTGTTGGAAGAACTCCCTCTTGCGGATGCGCAGCAAGTCTTCGCCGTCGCGTTGCCAGGAGAAGCCGGGCTTGCGTAGCAGGACCCGGAAGACAGGATCGACGCCGTCGGGGTGGCGTTTGGCCAGTCTGCGAAGCGGCAGGGGCGAGACCGTGGGGTCGTCGAGATATGCGCGGAGGAGGGTGATATGGGTGTGGTCGCCGACCAGCGCAGGATCGGCGAACATCGCGTCCAGACGACCGAAGTCACGATAATAGTTCAGGCCCTCGGTCTCGTCGTAGATCATCCCGACGCTGTCGGCCTCGCGGTAATCCTCCGGCAGTCGGCCCATCTCCTCAGCGGTGACGGTGCTGGACGTCGCCGGCGGGGTAGGCATCCCGTTGGGTTCGGCAGATGCACCAACCTGAGCCAAGCGGTGCCGGTAGTGTTCGATCATCCGCGCCTGGGCTGTGGCGGGCGGAAGGATCACCAGATCGGAACCGAACAACTTGAGGAATGCAGCACGGTCGTCGGCCTGCAACTGCCAGGCCCTCTCGTACAGCTTGCGATTACGGCGCAGCAAACCCGGGTCGGCGGTCACCACCTGCAGTGCGGCCCGGGCGACGGTCGCGCCGGAGGACCGCGGAAACGGAACCAGGTGACCGCTGATCAGCCAGTGGTCGGTGGCCGGGTGCACGGGCACGATGCGGCCGTACACGAACATCCCGGGCCGCACTGCAGCGAACACGTCGGGGCCTAGGTTGGAGTGGACGCGATAGTGCACGTCGTCGACCAGGTTGTGAAAGACGGCGGTGCCGATGCCGTCACCTGGCTGGCGGACCTCGAAGTACCCCTCGACGACATCGCGCCAACCCAGCAGCATCTCGCGCTCGGCCTCGGTCAGGGCCTGCCGACGTTGTGCAACGAACCGTTCCACGACCGTGCCGCCGGTACTCCAGGGCGAAATGATCGAGGGTACGTACGACGGTGCCCTCGTCGAGCGGACCGTTGTCCGCCGCCGCCCGCATCAGGGCGGTCAACTGCCTGTGGAAACGGGAATGGTGGGCGAAGTCCACCAGCTCACCCTTCAGATCACCACTTCGGGCCACCAACTGGGTGACCATCGCCGGCGGTGGGGCCGCGACCTCGGTACCCGGCTCCCCTCCGGTGGGCTCAGGCATGAACACTGGTCCCGGTTCGTATCAAGCGCATCACGGGCCCTGACAGTACTCCGATCCCCCGATCTGCGGCGTCGACGACGCAGGCACCGAAGCACCCACGTCGGGAACCCGCATGGACAGGACCACGCAACCACATCCCGGCGACTCGGGCCGAACCGGGCACACTGAATCCTGATCCATCGTTTATCGGACACTCCCCGCAGATCTGATCTCGGATCGGATTCCAAAGATGAGGAGGAGATCATGATCACCCGCTCGGGGCACGAGCCGGTGGTGATGGTCTCGTTGGCGGATTTCGAGTCGCTGCACGAGACCGCCTACCTGATGCGTTCGCCGGCGAACGCGCGGCGCCTGCTCGACGCGATGGAACGGCTCGAAGCCGGCGAGGGCCAGATGCACGCGCTGATCGATGGCGACGACTGACAGTGCGGCTGGTATGGGACATCAACGCCTGGGAGGATTACCTGTGGTGGCAGGCGCAGGACCGCAAGGTGCTCAAACGCATCAACGCTTGAGGACAGGACATTGTGCGCCACGGGAACGAGGGGATCGGTAAGCCCGAACCGCTGAAACACGACTTCGCGGGCTATTGGTTCAGGCGTATCTCCGAGGAGCACCGCCTGTTCTACAAGGTCACCGATAGCGAGGTTCGCATCGCTGCGTGTCGGTATCACTACGGACGTTGACCGCACCCGCCTGACGGACGTTCCGTGTACAGCACCTGACGAAGGGGCTCTGCATGCGTGAGCCGCGCGGCTGGTCTCGGTGGTCGGGTGGTGGTTGACGGCGCGACCGGGTAAGCGGAGCCTGACGGGATGGCGAGGCGGTTGCCGGAGTGGGAGTTGCTGATCCCCGGGGAGGGGCCGTATGTCGGCACGATCCGGGTCGAGGACGAGGCCGGGCGGGAGGTGGCGATCGTCGGCGGTACTGGAGTGGCGGCGTACGCGTGGCGGGCGAAGTGCCTGCACTGCCCCTGGCTGGGCGAGACAGCGGTACGGATCGGTGCGGCCTCGGCGCTGCGTCCGAGCTCCCGGACGATGAGCCGGCTCGAGGAGCAGTGGGTACGGCACATCTACGAGGTGTCGGCGACGGCAGCGGTGCTCGATTCGCTCGAGCAACTCGATCGTTTGGCGGCCCGGCAGCGGGCGGTGACCGAGGTGCTCGACGAGGGGGTCCGGCGTCTGCGCGCCGAAGGGGTGTCGTGGGCGCAGGTGGCGAAGTTGGTGGGGATGACGCGTCAGTCCGCGTGGGAGCACTGGGCGGACTCCTCGGCGGCCCGCCGGCACCGCCAGCAGTGACCGAACAGCGCCGCCTTCCTCGCAACTGTCGGACTTGCCTGACGCAAGTAGATGTCAGGAAGTCCCGACAACCCAACGGGGGTAAACCAGCGAAGCGGCGACCAAAGCCCCACCGCGTTTCCCATCCGCTCGGCTACTGGGCTGAGGGGCTGGGTCCCACCGTCGAACGCCTAAAGCGTCACGTGGTTGACCGTTCCTTCGGTACCAGCAGGGCAAGCAGAGCGAGCAGCAGACCGCCCCCGAGGAGATACAGCCCCCAGCGACCGGTGAGCAAGTTGGCGTAGTTGTCGCGGACGAAGTCTCCAAAACGATCGTCAAGGCGCCACAGCAACATCGCGGTGGTGCCGGTCCCCACGATCACGCCGAACCACCCGACCGCGCGCGAACCCACCAGGGCAGCGACCAGCAGCAGGAGCGCGGCCAGCAACAGCAGGGCTGTCATCGACCGGTAGAACGTCACGGCCTGAGTCTGGACTTGTTCGAAGGTGATCCCGGTGGGGAAGCCGTCGCGCAGATCTACCAGGGCGACATCGCTCGGCTGTATCTCGCCGACGAGGGGAAGGAAGGCGCCGACCGCCACCGCGATGGCGCACGCGAACAGGACCAGATGGACGAAGGTGCGCATGGGTGTTCTCCTCTGTCGGCTGACGAGGTGCTCGGGTTCACAGTAGTCACCGTTGGGCTGTTGTCCGTATGGATCAGGTCTCGGTCGCGTTCGACACGCAGGTCATCGAGGCGAGGCGAGTTGACGGCGGCAGCCGGCGAGCGCGGTGGCGAGTTCCTCGGCGGCGTCGGCTGCGGCGATGTCGCTAGCTCCATGTGATCGACGTGCCGGTGCAGGCGGTCGCTTTGGTCTGGGCTTATGGGTGCGTGTGGGGCGGGTGCACACGGTGACCGGTGTTGCTGCGACGGTGAGGGCATCTATTCGGTGGGGAGGAATGGCCTGCTGTGGTTCGGTGATGTGATGGGGTGTCAGGAGTTCCTGACACCTCTTGGCCGCGGCTTCGGGCTCGCGGTGCCGTTCCCTGGTCGTCGCTCGGTCCTGGTTGTAGCAAAGCGGCCGCAGCGCTCATGCGGTGCGGCCGACATGACGCGATGGGCGTATCCCGTTGCCGTCTGAGGGTCGGCGGAGACCGGGTGACACAGGTGAGCGGGTGGTCCGCCACTTCACAGCCTGAGAACGACCCCCGGCCGCTTCGGTGTTTGCTGGCGGGGTCGTTCTGCGTCGATTGGTCATCGTTCACCGCGCAGGATGCTCTCTGGGGGAGGTCGACGAGCGGGCCGGACTGGCCGACAAGGGCGAGTTCGAGGGACAACAGCATCTCGTTCTTGCGGCGCATATGGTGGCGCGGCCGGCTGTCGGAGAACTCGCAAGCCATCTTCTCGGTCTCGTGCCCGTCGATGCGGTCGATGAGTTCGGCCAGTTCGCGGATGGTCAGCTCCCCGGTACCGAGGGTGGGGGTACCGGCCTCGGCAGCGCGGGCGACGGCGTGGGCGAGTCGATCACGGCGATCACCAAGAAGCGGGCTGTCGACGTCGTGGGGATCTTGCTCCTCGTTGGTCACGGCCCGAGGATAGGGCGTAGACCACAGGTGGATCCGGCTGCCTCTTGTGGCCCTATCTGGGCGAACGATGTCGAGGCATTACATGCGACCCGAGATGTGTCGCCTGGGGTCGGCGCCGAGTGAGCATCTTCGCCTGATCTCGACGATAGTCTCTGCCGTCGACCCTCGTTCGTCACGGGCGTTGGGGGTGGGTGGTCGAAGGTGTTGGCGTGGATGGCAATCCGGTCGCGCTGTCCCGGAATGGTCGTGCTGCGGTGAGTTCGAGCTGCGGGCACGATGCGGCCCGACGCTCCATCGTCGGGGCGGTGCCTTGTTCATCGTGGCGGGGTTGGCATGGGCGGTAGTTCGGCGAGGGCTTCGGTGAGTCCAGGGTAGGTGGGGTCTTCGGCGAGGACTTTCTCGATGCTCTTGCGAGCGCCTGCTTTTCGGTTCTGGGCGAGGTCGACGTAGGCGCGTTCGAGTAGGGCTCGGTGGCGGACGGCGGCGCTGCGGGTACGCACCCGCAGGGCCTCTTTGAAGCTTTCGCGGGCGGCGTCGTGGTAGCCGAGGTGGGCGAAGGCTCGGCCGCGGAAGGCCAGCAGCAGGGCGGTGGCGTCGTCGAGGTTGGTCACCCCGTTGGTCAGGTCGACGACATCCTGGTGCCGGTCGGCGTCGCTGTAGAGCTCGGCTAGCGACAGCGCGGACAGGGTGGTCGGTTGGGCACCTTCGACGGTCCAGATCGCCGCGTCGACGTCGCCGGCTTGTTGGTGCAGCTCGGCGGCGGCGAGGCGGATAACCTCGTCCTGGATGCGCAGGGATGCGGTGACGCCGAAGGCGATCTCCACGGGCCAGGTGCGGTCGGCAAGGTAGCGGACGACGAACGGGTGGGTTGCGAGGGGCTCGTTCTGGGCGACGACCCATCCGAGGAGCTTGCGCGCTCGGGCTTGGGCGCCGGGGTGGCCGATGCCGTGTTCGAAGTGCAGCAGGCCTTCGAGGGCGGCGGCGATCAGTCGGACGGTCGGCATCGCGCGGCCGTGGGCTTGGGCGACGGCGATGTAGTCGGCGGGAGTGCGCGAGTGCAAGACTGCGAACAGGTCCTTTTCCCATTGGGGGGCGGTGAAGGCCGGGGTGGGAGGCGCAGGCG